>SKOL01000335.1 GCA_007120055.1 Anaerobacillus sp. | reverse complement strand
CTCTACTATTTTTGTAGAGGATTCCGGCTTTCCATAGACTAAACTCCTAGGAAAACCAGCAAATTTTGTTTCCTCATCAATAGTTATTGATAAATCAATAATATTCATTGAGATGCCCCCATTCTTTATAAAAAGAAATAAAATATTGGATTAAAAAAGTATTATTCTATTAATCCCATTTCACGTAAAAAGTCTTCGGCAATCTTACGCTCATCCATTCGATCAATATCCATTTTAGCGTTTAATCCTGACATTGTTGTTTCATCGATTAAACCGGCTAATTTATTTAATACTTCCCCTACCTCTGGATACTTCTCAAGAAAATCTACTTTTAGAATAGGTGCTGCGTAATAAGGTGGGAAATAGTCTTTATCGTCCTCTAAAATTACAAGATCTAGTGCGGGAATACGTCCATCGGTTGAATATCCTACTACTACATCAACATTACCTTGATCAATAGCAGCGAAAGCTAAACCGATGTCCATTTCACTAGTATCTTTAAACCCTTCAATTCCATATGCTTCTGCCAAGCCTCGATATCCATCTTGTCTTTCCATGAATTGAGCGTCGGAACCAAGAACTAAATCTGGCATATGTGGTACTAAATCAGAGAAGTTTTTTACATTTAATTCTTCAGCTTTTTCTTTCTTTAAAATTAATGTAAATGTGTTACTAAATCCTAACGGCTCTAACCAAGTGAAACCAAACTCCTCTTCAAATCCTTTTTTAGTCCTCTCATAAACTGTTTCAGGAGTGTCATCTGGCTCAAGTTCTAAACCTAATACATTAATTAGCCCTGTTCCAGTATAATCCGCAAAAAGCTGAATATCATCATCTCCTAATGCATGTACTAACACATCTGAAGAACCTAATCCATCGCGGAGAACAATTTCATGATCTGTATGATATTCTAATAGTGTTCCCATAATATGGACTAATAAAATTTGTTCAGTCCAGTTTTTTCCTCCAATTGTTATTTTAGTCGTCTCCCCATCATTTGCTTTTGAAGCGCTACTATTTGTTCCTGAACAAGCTGTAACTAAAAGTAACAACGACATAATAATAAGAACACATAATTTTTTCATAATTTCCTCCTAAAAAATATAATTTTTTATGCAGTGTTATTTTCAGTGATCTGTACTTGCTTTGGTTTTAATGAAACCTTTTTTGCTCTCTTATGTGGTGACACCCATTTTTCTATTTTTTTTAATAAAAAGTCAGCAGTTAGGGCTAAACCTGCGGCCGGGATCGCTCCTGCTAGAGTTAATTCATTTCGCATTAATGACACGCCTCTAAAGATAATCTCACCTAGTCCACCCGCTCCAATAAACGCAGCAACGGTCGCTACCCCAATCGTCATAATCGTAGCTGTCCTTATCCCTGCCATGATAACTGGTAATGCGAGTGGAAGCTGAATGGTCATTAAAATTTGTCGGTCTGTCATTCCCATCCCTTTACCAGCATCAACTAAAAATGGATCAACTTCCTTTATCCCTGTATATACATTTCGTAGGACAGGTAGCAGCGCAAACATTACTAAAGCGATAATTGTGGGCTTTAAGCCTATTCCTACAAAAGGCATTAGAAATCCAAATAGTGCTATACTAGGAATGGTTTGAAAAACTCCTGTAACCCCAATAATTGGATCCGCAAATTCTTGTTTTCTAGTTAAATAAATTCCTAATGGTATAGCTATTGACAACACAATACTCATTGTAACAACAGTCATGAATATGTGTTCCGTTAACCCATTTAGGATCATATCTGTCCGTGTTGTATAAACCTCCCAAAGCCTTATTAGATCGTTCACTTAAATCCCTCCTACTTTTTTATACTTTAACTTCATCTAAATTGGCTAAATTCTTTAGGATGCTTTTTTGAGTAATCACTCCAATTACTTGGTTATTTTCAATAACTGGAATCCCAGTTAAATTTGATGAAAGTAATGATTTTGTCGCATTCTGCCACTTATCCTTGCCCTCGACAGTTGGAGTATTTTTTTCTAATAAAATTTCAATGGGATTACTGTCTTTTGAAGCATTTTCCTCTAAATCTACCCTTGAAGCGATTCCGGCCAAATTCTTTTTATGATCTATAACAACTAAGCATTCAGCATCAATTTTGTTAATTAGAGATAATGCTTCTGACACACTATGATCAACAAATACATCAAATGGCTGCTTATTCATAACATCACTTACTAAAAGATCTTGGTTATTTTTTTCAATTTGTTTGTTTAAGCGTTTATCACCGATAAAGTCTCTAACAAAATCATTAACTGGATTTTTAACAATTTCTTCCGGTGTATCTAATTGAATGATGTGACCATCTAACATCACTGCTACACGATCTGCTATTTTTAGTGCTTCATCCATGTCATGTGTAACAAAAACGATCGTTTTATTAATTTCTTTCTGTATACGAACAAGCTCATCTTGTAATTGTTCTCTACTAATGGGGTCTAATGCACTAAATGGTTCATCCATTAATACGACTGGTGGTTCTGCAGCTAGAGCACGAATAACACCTATTCTTTGTTGCTGACCTCCACTAAGCTCGGTAGGATACCGGTCCCTATACACATTTGGGTCTAAGCCAACCATATCTAATAATTTATCTACTCTATCTGAATAATCTTTTTCCTTCCAACCTTTTAGCTTGGGTACAAGACCAATATTTTTACCGATTGTCAAATGTGGTAAGAGGCCAACTTGTTGAATAACATACCCGATATTTCTTCTTAACTCAACTGGATCTTTCGTTGAAACATCAACTCCGTCAATGTATATCGTTCCCGAGCTAGATTCAATTAATCGATTGATCATTCTTAGACATGTCGTCTTTCCACAACCACTTGGTCCAATTAATGCAACGAGCTCCCCTTTCCCAGCTTCAAAGCTAATTTCATCTAACGCAGTAAAGTCGCCATAAACCTTTCCTACCTTATCAAATTTAATCAAAGTATTCCCTCCCTTATTATTGAGATACTAGCATTGTTAACTTTTAACTTTCTCTTGATTATTTGTTGCTATTCCGGCCATAAACTTTCCAAACCCTGCCTTCTTTAAAATCTTTCTTCCATCGTATACAACTTCCCCCCTTACTATTGTTTGACTTACTTTTCCTTTTAAGATATTTCTATCGAATGGTGACCATTTTGCAAGAGATTGAAACTTACTAGCATCGATTGTAAAGTCTGCTTCCTTATCTATAACTGTAAGATCAGCGTCATATCCAATTTTAATTGCACCTTTATTTTTAATCCCAAACAACTGAGCAGGGTTAGTCGATAATAATTTGGCAAAATCTATAGGTGTTAGTTTTCCAGAAGATACTAATGCATCAAACATTAATGGGACTAACGTTTCAACACCTGGTAAACCTGAAGGTGATTTAAATATATTATCATTTCCCATTGTTTTATCTTGATAATTCCAAGGGGCATGATCGGAAGTAACAAAATCTATTTCTTGTTGTTTTAATTGATTCCATAAACCTTCTACCGCTTCACTAGAACGTAATGGTGGGTTCATTTTTGCGATTGGTCCATATTTATTTAAGTCTTCTTGGTTCAAAAGTAAGTAGTGATAACAAGTTTCGGCTGTAACATCAACCCCATCCCGTTTAAATTGTTGAATTAATTCGATACCACGTGGATGACTTACATGAAATATGTGCAACTTAACTCGAGTCCAATAGGCAAAATCTAAAAGTTTTAGAATAGCACTAGTCTCAGAAACCGGGGGGCGACTTTGGGCATGAGCAAGTGGGTATAATTTATTATCATCTTTGAATTCTTCAATAATAGGGTTAATGATTTCGTCATTTTCTGCATGAAACCCAACCCGTAATCCTGTCTTTTTGATAATTTCAAACGCTTTTAATATCTCATAATCAGGAATTCTCGGAAACCGATAAGGGTCAGTTTCAAAAAGTGACATTTTAAATGCTGCTGCCCCGGCTTCGGCAAGAGGTATAATTTGGTCCAATCCTCCTTCTTTTTTTATTGTTGCTATTAATCCTACATCTACAACAGTTTCTTCTTCTAATCGCTTTCTTTTCTTGTTAAATTCCTCTACGTTATTAATTGGATTTGGTAGATCATAAGGCATATCCAAGAAACTTGTAATTCCTCCTACTGCTGCAGAACGAGATACTTTCGTAAAACCTTCATCTGGGTTACTAAAGCAGTGAAGATGAACATCAATAAAACCTGGGAAAACAAGTTGATTACTAAAATCTATTAGCTGGTTAGTTTGAAACTCCCCTACCCTTTCAGAAACATTTACTATTTTTCCGTCATTTATACCAATTTCACCAAGAACTATTTTGTTCTCGAGAACTAATTGTCCTCGAATAACTTTGTCAAAAAACATATCCATATATTTTCTCCTCCCTATTCAATGAGTGGTAATTTTCTTACTATCTGAAACATAGTTCCCTTTTTATAAGATTAATTGATATTAATTTATCACCGTCGAGATTAAAATGTCAATTCTAAATTTTCTAAAAATTTCATTTATAAAGACTATCGTAGCTATTTTTGATACAAGGTTATTTTTAAAATATAAGATTTTGTTGACTATATTGGTAAACTTTATCACTTACTGTCAATTT
>SKOL01000493.1 GCA_007120055.1 Anaerobacillus sp. | reverse complement strand
TAATGCTATTAGGAATAAACATTTCAATAGTTGGTGGTGTAGTTGTATTAGATAATAAATTAAGTTTAGGTGTTTTTGGTTATTTGATTGTAATTGGAGGTTTAGTTTTATCTTTTATTGGTTCTAACAAAAGGGATTAATATTATTTATTTCATAAAGTTAACGGTAAGCACTACTGCAATAGCAGCAGTGACGCTTTTGTTTCAGTATTGAGGGTTTTAGTGAAATATGGGAGGAGAAAAATAAATGAAGTATTCATTATATGGTACAGTCGGTCTGGTCTTATTATTTTTAGTTTTAAACTTTTTAAATTACGATGCCTTTTCTTTTGTAGTTGGCTTTATTGAATGGGCAACTCGTTATCTACTACCTTGGATAGCATTATATTGGTTTGTGCAATTTGTAAAAAGTAAAAAAGTGTAGCAAGTCACTCTTCAAGTAACGAGTGCTTAAGTACAAGTTCTAACAGGCGAGCGTTTCTGTAATAAGCAAAAACGCTTATTGACATTTCAACCCCAAATAAAAGGAAATTAATGTTACTCTTAATATAGAGTATGGAAATTAAAAACAAGGTCAATCAATATGGGAGTGTTTGGATGTACAAAAATGTAACAATCGGTTGCTTGATAGTTGTTATAATCAGTATCTCATCATATTCATACTTTACATACAACAACCTTAAAAATGATTATAATTTAGTCATTGAAAAACAGGATAGAATTTTTCTAAATTCAGTTACAAATTTTAATCAAGAAAAGTTTCTTGCGTATCTTGAGCTGATTGTTGAAGAAGAGGAATTCTCATACATTATCGATGCAAAGTTAGAAGCTGAACGGTGGCAAAATAATGTTCATAATATGATATTGCTAGCAGACATTGAACCACTTACAACAAAAAATAAACAAGGGAGCAATAATGATATTTATTCTTCTATAAAACAAAAAGAATTAGTATTATACGGATTATTTCGTTTGCACTTGAAAAATTTCTTTGAGGTCATGGAATATTATTATGAATTGGAGCAGTTAGAAGAATTGGAATATGAGTCAATGTATAAAATATTTGAAGAACTAAAGAAATTCAACGCTAAGATTGTAGTGGAACAGCAAAGAATATTAAATTCAGATATTCAAAATAAAATGATAAAGAATGAATTTTTACGCAAAGCTGATGAAAGTATCTCTAAGATTAATAAAATTCAGGATGGATATTTTGATCAATTAAGTGAAATAACAGGTACTATTGAGCTGGTTCCTAAACCAAATTAACCTTTTTCCTTTTCAACTAACAGGATGTGTTAATAAAATTACGAGCTGTATCATTTCCCCCCCGTTTTTTTGTGCAACACATTGAAAAAAGGTGTCGAACTAAAAATCCTAAATAGTTGAACATATTATAAAGATAAAGTGGTGATGAATTTGAATGAGCTCTATAAATATCATCTGAAAAATGGTGAAATAGTAATGTTTAAGACGGATATGAATTTCGAAGAAGTCAATAGCTTACCAATATTACCTAATCAATATAAGTTTCGTAAATATTTTAATGACAACGGTTATAAATTAAAAATATATCAAATCATAAAACCGTCATTTCATTAATGGAGAGCTTATGTTGAATAAGAAATTACGAAAAAACAACAGAGTCATTTGCTGCACAACGATTATGTTCATTAAATGACTGGCTGTTTATTTAACAATATGAAACTAGAGTTGAATGACGCTGTAATTTTAACACATGCACACCAAGACCATTCTGCATATATACCTTATTTATCATTAGTGTTGCATAAATATTATTGGAATTTTCAGTTTAATCATTCTCGCTGTTGAAAGCCAAAAAAGTAAATACCCAAACAAAGGTGGCTCCATCCATTTGGAAAATTATTTACAATTAGACCAGTGCGACGACGACAATTAGTTTGTTACGGTACTACTTTTCCTTCAATTTTTCGTAGCCAAATGTGTGCTGGTTTCCATAAAGCAGCCCTCAAGTAACGGCTTATCTGTAAGGTTTTGCGTTTACTTTTTGTCTCAATTTGAACGAGAACATGCAAGCAAAAAACGATTAATGCGATAAACACTTGATTATGAATGGCCCATTCGCTTTGACCGTAAAATTTTTTGATGCTCAGGTGCTGTTTGATCCATTTGAAAAACAACTCAATCGCCCAGCGTGACTTATACATCTCTGATATTTCATCGGCACTTAAGTCAAAACGGTTGGTGATTAAGTGAAGCAAGTTTCCTTTTGAGTCCATTACTTTTAGAAGGCGAAAGTAATTTTCAGCACGGTTTTGAGTTGTTCCAATCATCACCATTTGGTCTGACAAAACAGCCGTTTCTTGAGGTAGTTTAAAATTATAAACTTCTCGTATAACAGCGTTTTTTCGTAGCCTAGAAAGAAAAAAGTAGCCATCATCTGTCATGCGGTCAAAGCGTTCGTAGTCTAAGTAGCCGCGGTCAAAAACATACATGCATTCTTTGTCGTCAACCATGACTTCAAGCTGACCACGATCATGTTCTTTTGCCGTTGTCATCACTGCTTTTTCAGGATAAGAGAGGCCCTTTTCCATAAACACAAGACGCAAATGTAACTTAACACCAGCTTTCGTTTTGCGGAACTGCGCCCACTTATGATTCGTTAAATTAAGTGGCAATGTGCTTGAATCAATGATTTTCAGCGGCATAATGAGTTTTGTGTAATGTGTTTTGGCATGAATTTGTGCGACTAGATCTAGAAAAAGCTGTTGAAGTAGATCTGGGTTTAGCCTATTTAATCGCCGTGACAGCTGAGAAATACTGATGGATTCAAGGTCTATTTCCTTTTGAAGTTCGTCGTCGAAAAGAGAATCTCCTAAAGCATGGAGACTTTCAATTTCTTCTAGTTGTCAAAAAGCAATAATTTCAAGAATGATTCTGTCGTTAATTTTTTCGTGTAGTAATCTAATTTCAACGTTTTCACCTGTTCTTCAAATAATTGAAGATTTATTGGTGAAAACCATTGTCCAAATGAAGTTTTTCGTGTAATCTTGTCTATGCGGGAGTCCTTTTTTAGTGGATTTGGACGGGTTACCACCTGACTAATCCATTATAAAGGACTTTTTCTTTGCAATAAACAAGATTTACGAAGATTTTGAAGGTTTTAAATATTAAGTTTTAATTAATGCAATGCTAGTGCTTATTTATATAAAAATGGATATAAAGGATATATCTATTGCACAAAACCAACGGTAAATTTGGCTAAAGACCTATGTAATAAATGGATTGGGGTTTAAAAAAAATATAATAAGCCTCTACCATATAGCTATGAAGATGTTCAAAATATGAAATTTATAGAGGTTTCATTTCATCAAAAATTAGCTATCAATAATTTGGAGATTGAATTACGTCCATCTGGTCATATGATTGGGGCAGCTATGGTTTACATCCAACCAAAATCTACTGAAAAAAGAATTATCTTTTCTGGAGATATTGCTGTCATGATAGACTACTTCCAAAACCCGATGCTATTGAAATGTCAGAGATTCTTATTATTGTAGTACACATGGAGTTAAGGAAATTTCTCGACAAGAAGAAAATAAAATTTTACAAATAGGATTAAGTATTACTCACAATAGAAAAAAGCAAGAGAAAAATCAATAATGGTTCTCTCTTGTTTTTTTGTTTATGTAAACATTAGATAAAGTATGAAATATGACAAAAAGAAATATGCTACTTCGGTAATAAAAGTGGTTGTTAATGGAAAGATTAATAAACTGCATGGACTCCACCTGGAAAGCAAGTTTCTGAAGCGAAAATCAACATTAACAATGAACAAAGCCTTAATAGAAACTATAAAAAAATGGGGTTAGGGTATGAGTAAACGAAGTTTTGATGAGTATCAGTTAAGTGAGGAAATAAATCGCGCACTTTCATTAATGAAATATGAAATGCCAACAGAAGTTCAAGGGGAAGTAATTCCACTAGCCATGAAACAGGAAGATCTAGTAGTCAAATCTCAAACGGGTAGCGGAAAGACGGCAGCCTTTGGCATCCCTATTTGTGAAATGATGAATTGGGAGGAAAGAAACCCCCAAGCGTTAATTCTCACACCAACAAGGGAGCTTGCCGTTCAAGTTCGGGAGGATATTGCTAATATTGGTAGATTTAAGCGGATCAAAGCCATGGCTGTTTATGGAAAAGAGCCCTTCTCGAAACAAAAAGAGGAATTGAAACAAAGGAATCATGTTGTTGTTGGGACACCTGGTCGGGTACTGGACCATATGGAAAGAGAAACCTTAGCATTGGATGAAATTAAGTATCTTGTTATTGATGAAGCAGATGAGATGCTAAATATGGGTTTTATCAACGATGTGGAAGCGATTATTAAAGCACTTCCTACCAACAGAGTGACGATGGTGTTTTCTGCGACGTTGCCAAAAGATGTGGAAAATCTTTGTCATAAATATATGGAAAAATCCCCATCATATTGAGATAGCGTCTTCAGGGATTACTACTGCTTCGATTGAACATCATTTAATTGAGGTTAACCCAAAAGGGAAGTTAACGCTCATTAAAGATATAACCGTAGTGGAGAATCCAGACAGTTGTATTATTTTCTGCAATACGAAAGAGCATGT
>SKOL01000130.1 GCA_007120055.1 Anaerobacillus sp. | reverse complement strand
CGAATTGTTTAGTCGGACGATTGCCATTTATCCAGTCGGGCTAACATTATACTTAAGTGATGGCAGTGTCGGTGTTGTTGTGAAGCAAAACAAAACATTTAGTATGCGACCTGTCGTCCGTGTCTTTGAACAAAACGGTTGCAGAGTAGAACCGTTTGAAGTAGATTTGTTAAAAGAAAGACATATCACAATCGTAGAATGTGAAGCAAGACTAGCAGCTAACCAAATTCTAAATTTATAATTTACAATTTACAATTCAAAATTAAAAATTTTCTGGGGCACCGCTACGCAGCTTTTATCGTCGTAATTTACAATTCAAAATTTAAAATTCAAAATTGTTAGGGTGCCGCTACGCAGCTTCAACCCTCAATAATTTTAAATTTTAACTAATACCTGATGGTTCTTTGCTACGCAGCTTCACCCACAATAATTTTACATTTTTAATTTTACATTTTAAATTAACAAAGGAAGGTATTTATGGATCAACAATATTTAGCGTTATGTAAACATATTTTAGAAAACGGTACGGAAAAAACGGACCGCACTGGAACGGGAACGATTAGTGTTTTTGGTTACCAAATGCGCTGTGATTTACAAGAAGGTTTTCCGTTATTAACGACAAAGAAACTCTCTTTAAAGTCGATTATTCATGAACTGCTCTGGTTTTTAAAAGGTGATACAAACATCCAATATTTAAAAGAAAACAATGTACGGATATGGAACGAATGGGCAGATGAAAATGGTGATTTAGGACCGGTTTATGGTAAGCAGTGGCGTTCATGGACAGCACCAGACGGTACGACGATTGATCAAATTTCAAATGTCATTGAAGAGATCAAAAAAAATCCTGATTCAAGAAGACTCGTTGTTAATGCTTGGAATGTTGGCGAACTAGAGGATATGGCTCTGGCCCCTTGTCATTGCTTATTTCAATTTTACGTCAATGATGGAAAGTTGTCGTGTCAGCTTTATCAAAGAAGTGCCGATGTTTTCCTTGGGGTACCTTTTAATATTGCATCTTATGCTTTATTAACGATGATGATTGCTCAAGCTTGCGATCTCGAACCAGGGGAGTTTGTTCATTCTTTTGGTGACGTTCACATCTATTCTAACCATGTTGAGCAAGTAAAGCTCCAACTTTCGCGTGAACCGAAACCATTACCTAAGATGAAATTGAACCCTGAAATTAAATCGGTCTTTGATTTTACTTATGATGATTTTGAACTCGTCGGATATGATGCTCATCCACATATAAAAGGAGAAGTATCGGTATGATTTCATTAATCGTTGCGATGGGTGAAAACCGAGTTATTGGGCTTGATAATCAAATGCCGTGGCATTTACCGGCAGATTTAAAGTATTTTAAAAAAACGACGTCAGGACATTCGATCGTGATGGGACGAAAGACTTTTCAATCAATCGGTAGACCGCTTCCGAATCGGAAGAACATTATTTTAACGAGAGATTCGTCATTTTCAGCCGAGGGGTGTGTCGTCCTTCATTCACCAGAAGAAGTGCTTGAACTTTCGCGAAAAGAAGATTTATTTATCATCGGTGGCGCCCAAATTTATGAGCAGTTTCTTCCATATGCTGACAAGTTGTATATTACAAAAATTCACGAAACCTTTGAAGGAGATACTTTTTTTCCAGAGACAGGTAACGAATGGAAGCTACTCTCCACAGAAAAACACGCTCCAAATGAAAAAAATGCATATGAATATGAGTTTCAGGTTTATTCGAAGTGTATTAAAAATTAGAAATTAGAAATTGAAAAAGATTACTCTGCGAAGCTTTAAACAATTCTAAATTTTAAATTGTGAATTGTAAATTAACAAATAATAGGTAAGAACACGTCCCTCTTTGCATACATATGAGAATGTGAAGGGGGTTTTTGTCATGCTGAAGAGAAGGAAATACCGACCCCGTAAAGGTCCGCTTCCATTTCGCTACGTACTTTTAATTTCTTTTATCATTTTTTGTATCATGACGGTGCAAGGTCTTTGGCTTGTTGAAAAAGGGATTCGACCGACGCTGTTGCATATTGCCAAAACAGAGACGCAGAGAATTGGAACACTTGCCATTAACCAAGCGGTTTATAAGAAAACATTAGAAAATACGAATATGGAGAATTTGATTGAAGCAGAGAAGGATAATGACGGGAAAATCACGTCCGTCAACTTTAATCCTGTTATCGCCAATCGTGTGTTACACGAAACAACCTTTAATGTGCAAAAATATTTAAATGACATCGCATTAGGTAAAATTAAAGATTTGAGTATTCCAGACAGTATTGAAGTAGAGCAAAACGGTGAACAATATTATAAAGAAGGAATTATTCATATGATTCCGTTAGGTCAAGCTACGAACAACGCATTATTAGCTCACTTAGGTCCAAAAGTACCTGTTCGATTAACGGCGATTGGTGATGTGAAGTCACAGTTAAGTAGAAATGTAGAGGCCACTGGCATCAATAATACGACGATTGAGTATATGGTCGATATCACGGTAGACGTTAAAATTGTTATTCCTTTTGCCACAGACACGGAAGTAGTTGAAACATCAATTCTAGTCGGAAGCATTTTCGTTCCAGGGGTTGTACCGGAATTTTTCCATGCCGGCGGTGGAGATGGCAATATGCCGATGCCAGCGATTATTAGAGAAGGCGACCTTGATAGTATAGGCAACTAAAGTAAAAATTAACAGTTGTTTTTATTTTAGAGCCTTGTTATAATGTCAAAGTTGAATTAAAAACTGAATATAATAATACCTCATTGTTTAATGGGGTAGAGGTGCAAAGCTTAAGAGTAGGTAGCTAGAGGATGACAACGTTGAAAGTTACTAAAAGGAAGTTTTTGCCGAAGTGATCGTATATGTCAATTTACGGTTGCTGGGGCTACATTGAATAAGTGTAGCACTGTCATTGCCGTTTTGCCCAAACGGCTGTGGAGGACTACTAACTAAGGTGAGGGAACATTGTTGATAAAGGCAGCATTAGGTTTTCCTATGCTGCCTTTTTGGTGTTAGTTGGTTAGTTGGTTTGTTAGTTAGCTTCTGACGTTTTTTCAAGCAACTATTCATGGGTAATTAGCTAAGATAATGGGCTGACATAGGTTTCGCACCTTAAATATTTTTAAAAAATAGGAGGATTTTTGTAACATGGAACATTCAATTTTAAGTCTTGTTCCACCAATTTTAGCTTTAGTGATGGTTATGTTGACAAGACGTGTCATACTTTCACTAGGTGTTGGAATTGTGGTCGGAGCATTTATGATTAATTATGATAGTGGCAATATTTTTACAGAAAGTATTGGCCAAATTTTTTCAATCGTATTTGGGATTTTTATCGATGAGGGTGCGATTAATACGTGGGAATTATATATTTTATTTTTCTTATTATTACTAGGAATGATTGCTTCTTTAATTGCGATCACAGGTGGAAGTCGTGCTTTTGGCGAATGGGCAATGGCAAGAGTAAAAACGAGAGTAGGGGCACAACTTGTGACTGTCCTTCTTGGAGTAATTATTTTTATAGATGACTATTTTAATAGTTTAACCGTCGGAAATGTCGGAAGGCCCTTAACAGACCGTCATCGCGTATCGAGAGCGAAACTGGCTTATTTAGTAGATTCAACGGCAGCACCGATGTGTGTCATTGCGCCATTGTCTAGTTGGGGTGCTTATATTATCGCGATTATCGGTGGAATTTTAATGACGCATAGTGTGACGCAATATGAAGCGTTGCAAGCATTTTTGCTCATTGCACCAATGAATTTCTATGCGATTTTTGCCATTTTACTAGTACTAGCAGTCGTTTATTTCAAGCTTGATTTCGGGCCAATGCGAGTTCATGAAAAACGTGCGCTAGAAACTGGGGAAGTCGTAGATAAAACGAAAGGTCCAGTACCTGGTGATCAAGGGGACCAAGCCGAGCTTTCTAGTGCTCAAGGAAAAGTTGGCAATTTAATCTGGCCAATTGTCACTTTAATTGCTTCGACGGTTCTTTTCATGATCACAACAGGAATTGAAGGAGCGGGTGGAGACACATCCGTTTTAGCAATTTTTGAAAATACCGATGTCGCGGTAGCGCTTCTTTATGGAGGCTTAGTGACATTAGTTGTAACCATCGGTTTAAGTTTTAAAGCGAAGGCATCAGCAGGTCAAATTGGTAATGGTTTATGGGCTGGAATAAAGTCGATGTTACCAGCGATTTATATTTTAATTTTTGCATGGACGATTGGTTCGATTATTTCAGATTTAGGCACAGGTCGTTATTTAGCCGATGTCGTTGAAAAATCAAACTTAAACATCGCTTTCTTACCAATGATTTTATTTATTATTGCTGGATTTATGGCTTTCTCAACAGGTACAAGCTGGGGAACGTTCGGTATCATGCTTCCGATTGCAGGTGACATTGCTGCGGCAACGGACCTTTCAATGATGCTTCCAGTGCTTGCAGCGGTACTTGCTGGTTCTATTTTCGGAGACCATTGTTCGCCGATTTCTGATACGACCATTTTATCTTCAACAGGAGCAGGAAGTCACCATATCGACCACGTAATGACACAGTTACCGTATGCGTTAATAACCGCAGGAATTACAATCGCTGGTTACTTGGCGCTAGG
>SKOL01000634.1 GCA_007120055.1 Anaerobacillus sp. | reverse complement strand
TCCAAGGGGAATTAATTATTTTTACGCCGAGCGCTGGTGAGATCAAAGCAAATACGAAATATTTAGTATTAATCAATCCATTAATTCAAGATAAAGCTGGTAACTTAATTCATTCTAGACATTGGTCATTTATGACAGAAACACAAACGAATATCGGTAGCCCACACGGCGGTTACTTAAATAACATGAATACGTGTAAAATTTGCCACGGCGTTCATGCTGCTCCAGAAGCAAAAGTCCAACAAGTGAGTCTCGAATATACAGATGATCCAGATGGAGAACTAGATGGTAAGGGTACCCCTGATGCGATTAATGGCTATTGTATGAGTTGCCATGATGGAACCGTAGCGAGTAATATGACTGGCCATCAAGAGCAAAGGTCTAATCACGCCGTCCAACTGATCCGACAAGATAACGGTAAAATTGAAAGTCAATCTTGTGGTAACTGTCATAATGTTCACCTCGATTGGCATCCAAGTAACCCTAACTCACTAAAAGACCACTTCGTTTTTGACCATACTAGTGTCGCAGGAGCTGACGGAGTTGGTAAAATTAGTAGTAGCGAAACATTATGTGAATCTTGTCATGAGCATAACTTAGGAGATATTGTAACGATTGATATGTACGAAGTGTTCACGTATCGTGATTGGAATACGAGTTCAGAAGATTTAAGTAATGGCGACCATTTCGGTACTGCCAATGACTATAGTCTTTGCTTACGTTGTCATAATGGTGAATATGCTAATATTTATGAAGGTGTTGTAAATATTGAAAAGTATTATACCAATGAGGGCTCTTTAGAAAAAAATGATACAACCATTTATTCTGGACACTTCATTAATAGTGAAAAAATTAATGATGGTAGTTTACTAAACGGAAACATGCCGTGTGCAGATTGTCATGATACGCATAGTTCATCGAATGTTAGCCTAATTAAATCTGAGCTAGGCCATAACAATGCAAGTAGTTTTGAACAAGCTGATGCTTGGACAGATGCTGCAGTAAGGCAATTCTGTTTATCATGTCATAATGGCGAAACTGAACTGTATGGAATTACCGTTTCATTAAAAAATAAAGAACGATTTGGCCACAGAGATAGTGATACTAAATCTTGTGCAGACTGTCATGGTGGAACGCTTTTAGAGGCTGCCCATTTTCCTGATGATCGTCGAAAATAGGTTGATAAAAAAGGGAGCTGTCCAAAAAAGTGTCAGACACCGTTAGGCACCAAATATAGACGGATAATAAATTTATACGTCCATATTTAGTAAGTTCTACATGGTGTCAGACACTTATGGGACAGTCCCCTTTTTTGAAATTAGTGATGGGGTGTTGTTTATCCTTAAATGTTTTAAGGGTTATATCCCCCCACCTCAACGCGTAGCGTAGGTGGGAACTTTTAATCAGGTGGAGTCGAGACTCCATCTGATTTCTCGATGTTTCAGCTTGCTGAAACGAGTTCGCAGGAGATGGCTGAACTTCACTTCACAACACCTGTCCGACTAACCGCTTCATCTGTTTCATTAGGTCATTCTTTTTCTCCTCGAATTCCTCTTTAAATCTCTCAGCTTTTTCCGGGGAATATCCATGTTTTTCTAATTCCTCTTGTAAGTCGTTATATTTTTTCGCGAAATTAGTGTCAATTTCGTTCTGTAATGCTGTTACTTTCGGGTAGTACGTACGGAAAAAGTAAAAATAGGAAATATTTTCACCGTTTTGTTTTTTCGAGCGGTAGTCATCCATCGCTAATTCCACCATGTTTGTGACTTCTTCAATTGCGGTCGTTTCTAATGCTTCAAATTTTTCCTCATAGTTTTGTTTGATCGAAGCGCTTGTCGTAACGATTTCTTCCCTGTAGTAGTTTACTTGCTCATTATTGCTCGTATGACCTTCGATGTTCGTGGTATGATCCTCTGAATTTTTTAGCGTAAACTCTTCTGGTACGCCGTGCTTGACAGCAAGTGCATCTTCTTGGTTGTCAGTTCGTTTTTCTAATTGAAAGTTGTGGTTCGTATCACTGATTTTATGTTCCAATTGAAAATGGTGATCAACTTCCTCATCATTATTTTTAAACTGAAAATTGTGCAGCGAATCTTTATTTTTTTTATATTGAATTTGTAACTTATCTTCACCATCATCGTCTATATTTTCAAAAGGGCTGTTTTTCCCTTCCTTAATCGAGGAGTTGAGAGCGGCATTTTCATCATTTGAAGATGAAACGAGTTCATTGTTCTTTGCCTCGTAAAAATCGTTTTCCTGTTCAAACGAGGCTTTATCATTGGTGTTTACATAAATCGTTAAATAAACGGCCGTTACGAGTAAAATTGAAAATGTTGTTATAGCAAATACTTTCAAAATACCACCATCCTTAAAACTAATCAGCTTTCATTATCGCCAGGAGAATGGCGAAATACACAAAAAAATTAAATTTTTCTTATAAGGACAGCGTTGTTTTATAGTATAATATTCCTTGTGAGGAATTTATTAACATAAGGGAGGCGAGTTACAATAGGAAGAAAGACTTTCTTTTTAGTTTTCATGTTGTTCATCGTTCAAGGGTGTGACGCTATTGCTACTGAACAAGATGTTTGGGAAGTAAATCATAGTTTTGACTATTTAGATATGGAAATGGTTGGGTCAACGAACAGTGTGAGTATAACCAATCCAAAGTTTAGTAAAAATGAACAGACAGAGCATTTGTTATATTTTTTTGATGAAGTACCAAATGTTAGTGTGAAGGTCGTTGGTGTTAGCAAAGAATTGAATAGAATTGAACAAGTGCTCAGTGAAAGTGGAGAAGCAGTTTGGGAAATCGAAGTTTTAGAAGACGATAGGGTAGGAATGGAAGATTATAGTTATTTTCCTTTAACATTAAATTTTCCCCACGAAGGAATTTGGCGCTTAGATTTCTTTATTGATGATCGTTTTATTATGCATACTGTCATTAACGTAGAATAATATTCATAGAATAGATAAGAGAGAGTATATAAAAAAGGGTATAGTATCATGGTCAATAAAGATAAATAGAGTAATTGGAAGGACAACCAACATTGGTTGTCTAATTTTTTTTAGGGGAAAATTATTTCGTAAAGGGAAAGTGTGGCCCCCGCCTAATATGTATAAATTTGTCGGAAACGGTGGTTTGTTGGTATTTTTTCCTATATAATAAATAAGAAATTGAGATTAAAAGAAAAAAATTTCTATTGGGCAACGTTCAATAATGTTGGTAACTAAGTCGAATTCAGGTGAAATAACATGACCGAGACAATTTTTATTTGCAGAGGTATTAGCATTGGAATATAAACATATTTTACTAAAACTTTATTATTGGTTTCCACCGATTATTTGGGCAGCAATGATTTTTTTTGCGTCATCACAACCGTATGAGCAGCAAGACTTACGCCCTACGTTATCTGATCGATTTAATTTAGAGGTAGTTGAAGAGGTTTTTAGTGAAACTACTGTTATTTATGCAGGAAGTGAGATAAGTATCGCAGCTCGCGGTGTCGAGGGATTTGTTGAGTTTTTTATACGAAAAGGAGCTCATCTAGCGGTTTATTTAATTTTAGGTTTTTTAGTTTATCGCTTGTTGCAATTTTATTTCCAAAATAAAAAGTACATGCTTCTTTCAGCCTTATTGATTGTGACTTTATATGCTGTCTCTGATGAAATTCATCAATATTTTACGCCTAATCGCACAGCGTTGGTGGAAGACGTCATTTTAGATAGTGTTGGTGGTTTAATAGGGATATTCTTAGCGCAAATTATTTATCATAGAAAAGATAGGAGAAAGCAATGAAAAAATTTATACTTTTGACTTTATTTATCATTCTTTCAGTTTTGATTATTGTTTATGGGAAAGTACAATACGATCACAAGTTGAGTGCAACAAATCAACAAGCGCAAGCTGAGATTAAGAGATATCAAGAGAAGTTACAAGAAGAGAAACTACAAAAAGAATTAGAAGAACAACAGCGTTTAGAAAGATTAGTGGCGAATTTGTCACCAGATCTTGAGGTAAAAGTTTTAGGAGCGTTGGATAGCGGTGAGTCGTTAAACGTTGTTGCTATGGGTTCGCGGGCGTTGACAGGAAGTGGTGGCATTGTTCCGTGGCCAACATTACTACAAGAGCGAGTAAATAAAAAGTATGGACAACGCTTATTAGATGTTCAAATATTAGAATTTGGTGAAGATAATACATTTGAGGTTGTTGGTGATGATAAACATTTAAAAGCAGCAGAGTTAAAACCAGATATTTTTATTTTGGAACCGTTTATTTGGAATGACAATGGTTATGCAAGAATTCAAGATACGCTTTATCATCTTGGGGTAATCGTTCAGGAGGTCAAGCGTGATAATGAGGATGTTGTTGTGTTTGTACAGCCTCCGAACCCAATTTTTGGAGCTAATTTCTTTTTACAACAAGTTGAAAGTGTGAAAGAGTATAGTTTAGAGGAAGGATTTTATTATTTCGATCATTGGGAAGTTTGGCCAGACGTTAATGATGAGTCGCTAAGGAGTTACATTGAAGAGGGAGATCATATTCCTAATGAAGCAGGTCATGAACTGTGGGCCGAATACATCGTAAATTACTTTGCTGCAGAATAGGAATGCTATTAATC
>SKOL01000018.1 GCA_007120055.1 Anaerobacillus sp. | reverse complement strand
GTATTATTGAAGGTACGTGCGTAAACATTAACTTTTCTTGCGCATTTTGAAAATTTGGTGAGTATTTTCGGAAGTGGTCACTAGATAATGTCTATAGAGCGTTGCACAGCAGTATGGGGGTTATGTGGAGTAGCGAGACTGTGTAACAAAGTGGAGATGAATGCGCCTGTATTGCACTGTTTAAAAATTTCTCCAAGCGAAACGCGGATTGAAACTAGACTGATTACTTTTCTTAGCTCAAAATTGGAGATGAGTAATCGAAACGCCGAACTGATTACTTTTCTTAGCTCAAAATTGGAGATGAGTAATCGAAACGCCGAACTGATTACTTTTCTTAGCTCAAAACTGGAGAAGAGTAATTGAAACGCCAAACTGATTACTCTTCTTAGTTCAAAACTGGAGAAGAGTAATCGAAACACCAAACTGATTACTCTTCCTAGCTTAAAATAGGTGAAGAGTAATCGAAACCACAAACTAATTACTCTTCTTAGCTCAAACCAAGAGAAGGGTAATCCAAAGCTTCAAAGTGAGTATTGGATTGCTACATTTTGATTAAACACTCTTCCCATATTGCACATCATTTACAGATACTGTATTTTTTTGCGTCTATCCTTTTTTTGATGCGCGCATTTTACAAATACTATAATATCCGTGCACCAATCGGCGTTTTGATGCGCGTATTTTTACAGAAACTGTAATTAATGTGCAACAATCCGCATTTTATTGCACCGTTCCCCCCACACTACGCAAAAAGGGGCTAACGTAAAACAAAGTGTCAGCCACTATGTTTTCGATAGCCCCTTTTCAAATATTACAAAGTTACTTCGCCTCGCGAAGACCGTCATGCCAGTGTTCTTTTGGACTTTTAGCGCGGGATGTTGGTAATTTGCCGACTAAATAGACGGCATACTTCCAACTTTTCATGTAATAAATAGTCGCCATTGATGCAACGGTACTAAAAACAAATAAAAAGATAATGTAAACAGGACCGTATGATAATGAGAACGCCTGATATACAACGTCAACGACCGAAATGTAAAACATATGCAGCAAATAAATACCAAACGAATAGTTACTTATTTTTACAAGTAATGACGGTACAGTTTTCACGTGTGACATTACGTAAAATATAAATAGTGCTACGGCTGTGGCGTGCAACAAAATATCGATACGCTTCGAGCTGTGCACAATTAATAAATTTGAATGGTATAAAAATAATACAACAGCACTTGTGATAAATGGAGCTATTAAGATGAGCTTCTTATTTTTTTTCAAAAAAGCTGTAAAAGCTTCGTAATAATGGCCACAGTAATAACCTACCGCAAAGTAAAAGATCCAACCGAGAAATGGGACCCAATAAAACCTTTCCCAAATGTATTCACTATGTGGGATGTTCGGTGGTTGAACAAAGTGAAACACACTCAAATAAGCAACGTTAACCGCTAAAGCAACACTAACCACTATTTTCGGGTTTGCCCCTCTTAAAAAGCGATGAAGGAAGATATATAATAAATAAAACTGGAAAATGATTAAAATGAAATAACCGTGATAATCACCAATTGCAGCATTGAGAAAAAATTTCTTCCCCCATTCAAACGTAGATGTCGCGTATGGAATTGAATAGAAAAATGCCATAAATAAAAATGGTAAAAAGATAAAGCTACCACGTTTCTTTAAAAAGTTTTCAGGTAAGGGTTTGTTTCGATATGAATAAGCTAATAAAAAGATTGAAATGAAGATAAATACTGGCGTACTGAAATACAACAACATATTTAGAGAATCGAAAAACAAAAAATTAAACTCACTAATACTTGCCGACGGAATCGACTGTAAACCAGCCCCAATGGCATGAAGCAACACGACACTTAAACAAGCAATACTTCTAAGAGCATATAACTCTTCAATCGTTTTACTGCTATTCATATCCGCGAAGCCTCACGATATCGATCATCGCCCACTCTATTTGTAAAAATAATATCTCCGCCTTTCGTTTCATATAATGAAAGTACTTTAATGGATTTCATAACTCAATATCATCTCCATTAAGTAAATAAATGTAGTTTCGTAGAGTCACCCGCAACTACATTTATTTTATACGGCTCAGTTTAGGTAATTATGAAATTCACTCACTTGGATAAACATTTCCAATTGTAACATCGCCGACGCTTGCTGTCAGTCGAAAAATGTAAAACACCTTAAATTTCCTATACCCACTTACAAAATTATTTACACGGATTAAATAGACTTTTATTTTTTAATCGTTCATAATTAAAATATATTTTGCTAAATTACTAAGGATTCAAAGGTGATTTTGTTTATGAGCGATCAGCTGCGTTTCTAAAAGAAAGTTGGATAAATTATGGAATGGATTATTTTAGTTTTAATTGGACTTATCGCTGGAAGTTTAGGTAGTTTAATGGGCCTAGGTGGCGGTATTATCGTTGTTCCTGCATTAATGATTTTGAGCGGGTATGTAGGCATATTAGCAGGGATTACACCTCAAGTGGCAGTAGGTACATCTCTTCTTATTATGATTTTTACAGGACTATCATCGACGCTTGCTTACTTAAAACAAAAAACAGTCGATTTAAAAAGTGGTTGGCTCTTTTTTGCAGGTAGTGGGCCAGGCGCTCTCGTAGGAGTTTATTTAAATAACGGAATTGATGTACAGTCATTTTTATTATATTTCGGTACTTTTATTATTTTCGTCTCATTTGTATTGATGATTCGTAAACATTTAAAACCACTAAAATTAACGAAAAGAGGCATTCGCCGTCAATATTTTAATGAGGCTGGGGAGTCAATTGAATATGGCTATCACCCTTTCGTAGCACTTTCAATTGCCTTTGTCGTCGGTATGTTCTCAGGTTTATTTGGAATTGGTGGTGGCTCACTCATGGTACCAGCAATGATTTTGATGTTCGGATTCCCACCCCATCGAGCTGTGGCAACATCGATGTTTATGATTTTTTTATCAGCAATTTTAAGCTCGGTATCGCACATTGCCTTAGGAAATGTGAATTGGCTTTATGCGTTAGCACTTGTTCCTGGTGCGTGGTTTGGTGGAAAACTAGGAGCTGCCATTAACCAACGTTTAAAGAGCGACACAGTGGTCAACATATTACGGATTTTCTTAATTATTATCGGGGTTAGGCTTATTTATCAAGGAATATTTTAATGTGAAATTTAAAATTAAAAATTTATAATTATTGTTTGTTAAGCTACGAAGTTATTTTATTTAACCCGAAGAACATTTTTCTGGGGATGTGGCAACATCGAGTAGCTTTCATAATTTTGAATTTTAAATTCTAAATCAAAAAAGGCATCAGTGAGCAACTTTCGCAATTGTAAATTTTAAATTGTAAATTATAAATTAACAAAAAGCGGTGATTTGTTTGGTTACGAGTGAATTGCAAATTTTTCATACGAATGATTTACATAGTCATTTAAATGAGTGGCCGAAAATCATTTCGTTATTAAAGGAACGTCGACAGTTTTACGAACAACAAGGACAAGAAGTTTTAGTTTTTGACATAGGTGATCATGTTGATCGAGTTCATTCTATTACTGAAGCGAGTCTCGGTAAAGCAAATGTTTTGTTAATGAATGAGGTCGGTTATGATAGTGCGACGATCGGTAACAATGAAGGGATCACGTTATCAAAGCAGGCCTTAACAAACCTTTATGGTGATGCAAACTTCCCGATTTTAGTTGCTAATTTGTTTGACAAAAATGGCGAGCGACCTTATTGGTTAGAGCCTTATAAAATTATTACGATGCAATCGGGTTTAAAGGTTGGCGTGATTGGAATGACGATTCCGTTTCGAGTTTTTTACGAGTCGTTAGGTTGGAATATTGAAGACCCGTTCAAGCTGTTACCTGTGATTGTACAAAAAGTGAGAGAGCAGGCGGATATCGTTATTTTTTTATCCCACCTAGGTTTGAACTTTGATGAAGAGGTAGCTAATACTATCGATGGAATTGACGTAATTTTAGGCGGACATACCCATAATGTATTAGAGGATGGGTTGTATATGAACGACACGATTATTCATCAGGCAGGAAAGTTTGGACGTTATGTAGGTCAAGTATCTTTAACGATTAATGAGGATACTGCTAAAATTATCGATTATAAAGCAGCTTGCCTTTTAGTAAATCAATATCCTGCTTGTTCAAAAACAGAAAAAACATTATCGACGCTAATGTCAGAACAAAAAAGAATTCTTTCTGAGCATGTAGGCACGCTCAAACAACCATTAGACGTCTCATGGGAAATTCCCAGCTCATTCCCTAAGCTATTAGCTTCTGCATTAAAAGAGTGGTGTGAAGCAGAAGTTGGTATGGTCAATTCTGGGGTAATTCTAGATCATTTACCAGAAGGTCCAGTGACGAAAGCGGATTTACATCGCGTTTGTCCACACCCGATTAACCCTTGTAAAATTAAAATTAGTGGAAAAATTTTAAAAGAAACGATATTACACGCCTTATCCGAAGAAATGATTAATAAGAAGATTAGAGGCTATGGCTTTCGTGGTAAAGTGATGGGCATTATGGTATTTGATAGTGTGACCTACGAAACAAAAATGTTAAGTGACGGTCAAACACACATCCATCGTATTAAAATAAACGGTGAGCCGATTAACTACG
>SKOL01000032.1 GCA_007120055.1 Anaerobacillus sp. | reverse complement strand
GTTTTGCGATCGCATTTTTGTATAGTTTTCCACTTGCTAGGTATATAAAAAATCAGATTGAGAAATTAGTAGATGCAGCAACTTTATTCACGAGGGGAAAATTAACAACGCGGATCAAAACAGATGGTAATAACGAATTTTCCGAGCTATCAGACAGCTTTAATGCGATGGCTGATCATTATGAAAAGCAAGTGTTATCATTACAAAAGCTTTTAAATGAAAACTCTAAGCTTATCGAACAGGCGGAGCAAGCCGCTTCTTTGGAGGAACGCCGTAAGTTAGCTAGAGACTTACATGACGCCGTTAGTCAACAGCTGTTTGCGATTTCAATGACTATGGCCGCATTACCTAAACTAGTCGAGAAAAATAGTGATCAAGCTAAAAAAGTATTTCATGATATAGAAAAGATGGTAAATAACGCGCAACAAGAGCTACGAGCACTTATCATGCACTTAAGACCGGTGACACTTGATGGGAAGTCATTTCAAGAAGGAATCCGATCCCTCCTAGAAGAATTGAAAATAAAAAATAATCATTTAACAATTGAATTGATTGATGAGCAAAAAACACAACTCCCGTCCCGGATTGAAGACCAATTATTTCGAATTATTCAAGAAGCGATTTCTAATATGTTAAGGCATGCAAGTGCTACCTCTTTTGAGATGAAAATGTTTGAAAAAGATCAACGTTTGTTCATCGTTTTAGAAGATAATGGGGTAGGTTTTAATTTAGAAGAAATGGAGAAAAAAGGGTCGTACGGGTTAATGACAATGAAAGAGCGAATGATTGAACTAGGTGGTAATTTAACCGTTCTATCTTATCCTAATAAAGGAACCAAGGTCGAGTTACGAGTTCCGATACAGAAAAAAGAATGATTTGCTTGGAGGCGCAATAAAGATGAATAAAATTAAAGTGTTGATTATTGACGATCATGAAATGGTACGAATGGGATTGAAAATGTATTTAGATTGTGAAGAAGAAATTGAAGTGGTCGGTGAAGGTGCCAACGGTGAAGAAGCTATTAAACTAGCTCAACAGTTAGAGCCAGATGTTATTTTAATGGATTTAATGATGGAAAAAGTAAACGGAATTGAAGCAACTAGGCAAATCACTAAAATAAATAAAGATATAAAAGTGATCGTCTTAACGAGTTTCATGGATGATGAAATGGTGTTTCCTGTCATTGAAGCTGGTGCCTTTAGCTATGTCTTAAAAACAACGAGTGCAAGTGAGATTGCTGAAACGATTTATAAGGCGGTAAAAGGTGAACCAACGATTGAAGGGAAAGTAGCTAGTATGATGTTTCATCGAATGAAAGAGAAGCCTAAGCATGAGTCATTAACAAAAAGAGAGCGTGAAGTGTTCCTCCTTTTAGGAGAAGGGAAAAGTAACAAAGAAATAGGTGATGAACTCCATATTGGTATAAAGACAGTGAAGACACATGTAAGTAATATACTTTCTAAACTCGAGCTAGCCGACCGCACACAAGTAGCGATTTATGTAAGTAAACATTTTAAAAAGTAGAACTAAGAATTATGGACTTAAAATTCCATAATTCTATATTCTTTAACCTAGACGATCCAATGTTTTCTATTTATAATATTAAATGGTACAAATTTCAACAGGGCAACGACCACAACGTAAATGTCCTTTTAAATAATCAATATCTTTAATTAAAATATGGCCATTTAAAAAAGCGATAACATTATCTTTCTTTAAATCTTGTAACATTCGATTGGCTGTTTCTCTAGAAGTGCCGATATAGTTAGCAATATCTTGATTTGTTAATTTTACTGATAGTAAAATATCATTATTATATTTTTCCCCGTAAGAATTGCTAAAACGAATTAAAATCGAATAAAGCGCTCCCACTTTTCCATACAAAAGAAGGTCAGAAAATTTTGCTTGTGTTGATTGAGTGTTACGAGCAAAGAGCTTAATAAATGAAACAGCAATTTCACCATTTTGTAAAAATAAAGCCTCTAAGTGGTCACGATTAAATTTTACAAGAGTTGAATCTTCAACTACTTCCGCCGTCATACTGACTGACATATCATTAAATAAACTAAACTCACCAACGATGTCATTGTCTTGTTTTAAGTGTAGAAAAAACTTTTTATTATCCATTGTCATCTTACTTAAGCGGATTTTACCAGAACGAACTAAGTATATACTTCTTGCTTCATCACCCTCGTAAAATAGTGTTGTTCCTTCTCTTACGAATGTCTCTACACCGTGTTGTAACAAAATATCTTGATTTTCTTTTGATAATTGTTTAAAAAAGGGTGTAATCTCAACGGTTTTATTCACAGTATATCCCCCCTTGTTCAATTACTATAATCCCGTAAATTAAATAGCCTTATATTTGATGTATACGTAAATAGTGCGTATTTTTGGGGAAAATTTTAAGCAGAGTACCCCTTTTATTTTAAAAAATTGTACAACATCCATTTCGAATTTCATTAATTTGTCACAAGTCAAGGATAACATAAAATGAATCAAAAATGAATGAAACTAATCACTTGAGTGAATTTCAAAATCACCTCAACTGAGCCCTATCAATTCTAAAAGTAACAATGTTGGATAGGTTTTTTAAATTTCTTTTGCGAGTTCTTCTTAAAAAGCGTAATATAAAAAATGGTTTAGAAAGATTAAGGAGTAGATAATTAATGAAACTACTTATTGCAGAAAAACCTGATCAAGGATTAGCATTAGTATCGCAGTTTAAAACGATAAAAAAAGATGGATATGTCATTATTGAACCAAATAAATGGTTTCCACAAGGTGGTTATTGTACGTGGGCCGTCGGGCATCTACTACAGCTGTCGCCTCCTGAAGTTTATAATTCTACGTGGAAAAAATGGACTTTAACAAACTTGCCATTAATTCCAGAAAAGTTTCAATATGAAGTTGTGAAGTCTAAATGGAAACAATATCAAACTATTAATAAATTACTAAAAAATAAAGAAGTGACAGAAATTATTCATGGTGGTGATGCCGGACGAGAAGGAGAGTTAATCGTTCGTAGCATTATTCACATGAGTGGTGTTCGAAAGCCGATGAAACGGCTGTGGATTTCTTCTTTAACTCCGAAGGCTATTGTAGATGGATTTGAAAAGTTATTAAATGAAGAAGATACGAGAAATTTATATTATGAAGCGTACACGAGAGCTTGTGCTGACTGGTTAGTAGGAATGAACGCTTCAAGAGTGTATTCAATTCTTTTAAAGGAAAAAGGCATTCAAGACGTATTTTCAGCTGGTCGTGTACAAACGCCAACGCTTGCTTTAATTGTGAAAAGAGAAACTGAGATTGAACAATTCGAACCTAAGCCATTTTGGGAAGTACTTGCGAGTTTTACGGTGAACGATAAACAGTATGAAGGTAAATGGGAGAAAGAAAATGAATCTAGACTTGACCAAAAAGAACTCGCAGAAAAAATCACAGCATTTTGTGAAGGGAAGAACGTAGAAATAACAAAGGTTAAGAAAGAACGAAAAAAGTATGAACCGCCATTATTATTTAATTTATCAGCATTACAAGCAACAGCGAATAGTATTTTCAAATTTTCACCTAAAAAAACGTTAGATGTATTACAAAAGTTATATCAAAAAGGAATTGTTTCTTACCCTCGTTCAGATTCTAACTATGTCACTAAAGGGGAAGCTGAAACCTTTCCACAAATTTTACAAAAGTTAAGTGAAATAAACGAGTATTCTAAAATGCTTCCAGCACCTAAAAAAACGTTAATGAACAATAAGAGGTATGTGAACGACAAAAAAGTAACTGATCATTATGCCATCATACCGACAGAGCAAGTGAAGGACCCTCGGAAACTATCAGAAGATGAGAGAAAAATTTATGATTTAGTTGTCCGCCGACTTATTGCCGCGCACTACGATGCCGCCGTTTTTGACTATACTACGATTACAACTTTAGTTGATAAACGAGCTACCTTTATTTCTAAAGGGAAACAGTTAGTCAATGAAGGTTGGCGAAAAGTTTTAATGCATCAAAGCGATGATAAAGACGTAATTTTGCCTATGCTTGAAGAAGGCGAACAAGGTAAAGTGTCTAAGGTCGATATTAAAGAAGGAAAAACACAACCACCAAAAAGGTATACAGAAGGTCAACTCATTACGTTAATGAAAACGGCCGGGAAGTTTATCGATGATCAACAGTTAGAAAAAGTTCTTAAAAAGACAGAGGGATTAGGAACTGAAGCAACTCGAGCGGGCATTATTACGATGCTTAAAGATCGAAATTACATTGAAGTAGTAAAAAACCAAGTGTATGCCACAAAGAAGGCTAAAATATTAATCGAAGCAATTGATAACAATATATTAGCTTCTCCGGAAATGACAGCAAAATGGGAGCTACGTCTAGGGGAAATCGGTCAAGGCAAAGCTTCACCTGCCACATTTATCGAGCAGACCAAAAAATTATCCAATAAAATTATTGAAGATGCGACAACAAATTCGAAGCAATGGAATTTTGACGGACTAGAATATGAAGTGAAAAATAAGAAAGTTTCAAAGTTTACAACTGGAAAAGTGGTTGGGAAATGTAAGCTTTGTGATGGCGATGTGATTGATAAAGGTAAGTTTTACGGTTGCGCCAATTACAAAAAAACATCTTGTAACTTTACGATAT
>SKOL01000440.1 GCA_007120055.1 Anaerobacillus sp. | reverse complement strand
TCCAGACGAACGGGTCTCTAAAACCATCATCATCTAAATCGAATCCTTCAGGTTGAAAAATGACTGGTTCATGATGCTTTTCCCATTTCGGTAAATTTACGTCACCATCTTTTTCATAAGTACCCCTAGCAAGACCGATCATCTGGTTAGGGAGAAAACTATGATTACCTGCAGTAAAGAAGAGGACTGGTAAACCATTTTCATCATAGTGAGCACAACCCGACCAAGTACCATCAGGATCTACCTCATCTTTATTAGGAGCTAAAGCCGCAGGTTGGTCCCTCCAATGAATTAAATCATCACTTACCCAATGACCCCAATGAAGGTTCCCCCAATAAGGTCCTTGAGGATTATGCTGATAAAAAAGGTGATACTTGCCTTTGAAATATAGTGGTGCGTGTGGTTCATTCATCCAATGACCTGGAGCTGTCGCATGGAACCTTGGCCGATGTTTATCCGCAGCAAAATCGTTGCGATCAATACTAATGTTTTCAAGTTCTATCTCGGGCACAACACCATGAAAATGTTCTAAATAAGCTTCATACTGTTCCCTAACCTCTGCTTCAGTTAATGCGCACTTATATATACGAACTTCATCAATTACGCCGAGGAATGCATTAAGCACAAACGTATCAGCAACTATAAACGGATCGTTATTTCTCCCCATTAATAAATCGACTTCCGCAGGAATGATTTCTCCATATCCAGATTCTTTTTTACCGACAAGTGCGCCGTTTAAGTATAATTTTAAACAAGCGTCTTTTTTATCAAAGGTTGCTACTACATGTGACCACTGATCTTTCGGTAAAAAATCATTTTCACTCCAAACTTCAGTCCACCCACTTTCAAGACCTAGTTGAAAAGAAAGTGCACCATGCTTATGAAACCCTAAGATAAAACCTTTTTGATCTTCTAGTTGATGCTGATTAATTAGTGCCGTTAAACGTTTGTCCTCAATCCCACCAAAGGCATGTGGCGCCACCCATACATATATCGTCAAGGATTCTGTAGGTAATTTGAAGTTCTCTTGCTTACGTTGTACATAAGTAGAGAAACCATCAAACCACATTGCGTTGCCATGAATACCTTTTCTGCGCTTAAGCATTCTTTTCGGCTGAAACATCGCATCATCAAAATTATAATGAACCGAATCCTGTATATCAGTCACTTCATCTACTGTTGCCTTACCTTCTTGTTCGCTAAAAGACCATTTTGATACTAAAGTATTATTGTTGTCTTCATTCATTACTTTGTTTCTCCTCTCACTTTATCTTATAATGAAAAACTCTAACCAAAAAATCCGATTAGAGCTTTTCATATTTTTAAAGTTTATTTCACTTATGAAATTCACTCATATTACTTACTCCAAATCGAAACTAGCTCCGTTAAATTTAATGACCGTACATTGGTTTTACCTTCATTTGAAAATAAGCTTAGTTTTTTTGTTGTTTCGCTTGGGAAAAATAAACTAGTAACGACAACTTCGCCATCATTGGCAAATACCTCAATAGAAGAAGTATCGACAAAGATTTGTAGTTTAAGCTGACCATTTTTCATCTTCAACGGTGCTTCCTGAACAGTAGCAAATGATTCTGAAAAGCTATTGTCACCAGAAACTGTTCGGTCAACGAATAACATTTCTTTATCAACGTCATAGCTAACCGTCGTCCTTTCTTCTGGAGAACTTTGAATAACAAGGCCGTACGAAATAGCGCTTTGCGCTTCAAATTCAACCGTAATTTCTGATAGATCACTAATGTCATATGAAGCATTTTTCCCTTCAATCGTAAGTCCTTCGTATACTGCTGAACCTTCACGAATTACATCGATTTCTTCTACTGGTTTTTGGACTATACGAACTCCCTCAACAGTTGAGGTTAACAATAATTCTCTAGGTAATGTCATCGAGCTGCGCCATTCTTTCGTTGGTACTTGATTTGCATAGCGCCAGTTACTCATCCAACCGATATAAATACGTCTACCATCTTCTTCTGGAATATCAGACCAGCTTACCCCTGCATAATTATCTCTTCCATAATCTAGCCAAAGAACGGCTTTATCTGAATTGTCATTGATAAAGGTAGTGCCATCAAATTCACCGACAAAATATTGCGTTCTTGAACCTTCTTTAAATTCTGGATTATCACCAATGCTTACGAGCATGACCCATTTTTGTTTATTCTCATCTCCGTCAATTGGCAATTTAAATAAGTCAGGACATTCCCAAACTCCGTCATGGGATCCAGCCTTATGGCCGAATTCACTTGCAAACTCCCACTCTTTTAAGTTAGCTGATGTATAAACCGTTACTGATTGACCTGTAGCTAACACCATGACCCATTTATTTGTCTCTTTATGCCAAAACACTTTTGGATCACGATAATCAGTAATATTTACGTCAGAAAGTACTGGGTTTCCTTTATACGTTTCCCACGTTCTTCCGTTGTCCTTGCTATAGGCTAAACTTTGACGTTGGCGTGGTCTCTCCGAATCAGGATAGTTATCAGCACTCGTATAAATCGCTACTAATCCTGGATCGCCGTCAAAAAATCCTGACGTATTATTCCAATCTACAACGGCACTACCTGAGAAAATTGCACCGTGCTCATCAGGGGCTAACGCGATCGGAAGCTGTTCCCAATGAACTAAATCTTTACTCACTGCATGTCCCCAATGCATCGGTCCCCACGTCGTACCATGTGGATGATATTGATAAAAAAGATGATACTCGTCATTAAAAAATACCATTCCATTCGGGTCATTCATCCAATTAGCTTCTGGAGTAAAGTGAAATTGAGGACGAAATTTCTCCTTATATAGGACTGTCATTATATTCTCTCCCTTTAAAAATAAAGTGCCAGACACCGCCCAAACATTCGACAAAATTCATCATATTTCGGGTGGTGCCAGGCACCGTTATTTATTTATTTCGTTGCGCGATCATAACCTGCTTGTTTAATTTGTAACCATTCTTGGAAACCAAGACGATCTAATTCTTCTAAATACTCATCCCACTCTTCATCGGCTTTACCATTTGAAATCCACTCAGCTCTTTTTCTGTGGATGTATGGATAGAAATCAGCCTCGATAGAAGCAAGTCGATCAAGTTCCTCTTTGTCGAAGAACACTCTAGGATAAATATTGTCTGCTTCCATATGTGGAACCATCACATCTTTCATTAAACCTAATCTCCAAGCAGCATCGTCTGGTTTTGTTGTTACTGTGCCGTAGTAGCTGTCTAAAATTGCTAACGCGCCACCAACAGATGTTTTCTCTCTTAACTCAACAGGAGCAGTACCCTCTAACGGAAGATGTCTTAACATTTGTGCCGACTCATCCCATTCAAAAATATTTTGTAACTCAGTGTCCCCGTACGTACCCCAGTTGTTTTGTACTGATTGATGTGGATCATATAGCTCATCGATCCATTTTGCTGTTAATTCTAGGTTTTGGTTTGCACTTGTAATAACGATTCTTGAACGGTCAAATCCCATTCCGTTTGTTCTTGCAATATTTCTATGTCCATCTGGACCTGCAATAGGAGCTAAAAGATCAAAGTCATCTCCCATACCTGTGATATTCCCTTTGTCCCAAGTGAAGTATAAACCGTAACGCCCTTCTTGTCCTTTAGCAACATATGCTGGCCACTCATGTTCAAATGCTTCGATGTCCATTAAGTTTTCTTCATATAAGCTGTAAAGCCAATTAATAGCATCTTTATATTGTTCGTGAGCTGCTGTTAAAATCACTTCTCCATCATTTGATACAACTGTATGGTCCCAGTTATCGCCGATACCGAAAGCACCGAATAACGATTGCGGATCTTCACCACCGTGATTAATCATAAACGACATTGGAATGGTTTGACCGTCACCTGCTGGGTCATTATCTCTAAATGCGATTAATACTTCTTTTAATTCATCGGTCGTTGTTGGTACTTCTAGTCCTAGCTGTTCAAGCCATTCGACATTGATCCAAGGAAACGAAGCTACAGAGTGAATACTTTCTCTACCTTCACCTAACTCTTCAATCCACGGAAATGCGTATATGTTTCCGTCTGGAGCAGTCATCATCCCTCTATATTCAGGTGCTTCTTCAAGTACTCTTTGTAAATTAGGCATATGATTATCAATTAAATCATTAAGTGGAATAATTGCTCCATCTTCAGCTAAATTTAATAATTCATAGTCACTAAAAGCTGCGTTTTTAATCACATCTGGCATTTCACCAGTGGCCATTGCTAAATTTCTTCTTTCACCAAATGTTGCTCCAGTAAAGTTTCTCCACTCGATATGAACCCCAGTTTTTTCTTCTAAACGTTGATAAATTAGTTTGTCATTTGGGTCTTCTGGTGCTATTGGTGCACTAGATGTCATAATTTTTAATGATACTTTTTCCTCTAACGGGAAAGTCACATTTGATAACTCATAATCTTCAGACCATGTTTGTTCTGTATTGCCACCACAACCTACAAGAAGCGCGGCACCAACAAATGCTGTTGATAATGCTTTAATAATTTTTTTCATAACGAACCCTCACTTTATATTATTTTTTTATTTTAATGAACCCACCATAACTCCTTTTTCAAAATACTTTTGGAAGAATGGGTACATAATCAATAACGGTAAACTAGCAACAACAATCGATGAATACTTGATCATTTCTGCAAT
>SKOL01000745.1 GCA_007120055.1 Anaerobacillus sp. | reverse complement strand
AGTGCTGAAGAAGCAGTCTCTAACTCCGACATCGTTTATACTTGTACAAATGTAAACTTAGGAAATGAATATATTCCGAAAGAATGGATTAAGAAAGGGTCTTTCCACTCGGGAGTATCGATGTGGGATCATACCGATGAGGCAATATTAGAAGGCTTTAATAAATACTCAATGGATTATAAATTAAGATTAAAGGATCCGAAATACCCACTATCTGAATTATCAAAAGCTGGACATATTAACACGGATGATATTATCGAATTAGGTCAAGTTATCCGAGGCAATCAAGTTTGCAGAGAAAGTGCTGACGACACTATTTTCTTCGTAACTCTTGGTATCTGTGCGACTGACACCGCGAACAGCTATGCTATTTACAAAAAAGCAAAAGAAAAAGGTATGGGAACAAATGTGAAACTATGGACCGAGCCTGCCTTGTATTAATAGGCATATGGTAGAACCCAATTTAAAAAGAGGAACTTCGGGGAATCAGGGGAGTTTCCTCTTCTAAAAGTCATTTAAAGAAAGGTAGCTTTATGTTACCTTTCTTTAAATACTTTATCTTGCAAGTAAGTATGTAACTTCAACTCTTTAAGACCTAGTTATCCCTTTATTCTCTAACAACTCTCCAAGTTTATCTAAATGTTCAATAGAGGTCCCTGACATTCTTCGACCAACCTCAATTACAATCGATTCTATTAAAGTAATTGTTGGGGTGATCGTGTATTGCTGTTTACTCGCTTCTGTTTTTAAAAGTACATTCGCAAATGGTGTTATTGGACAAGACAAGTGGTCAGTTAATAAGATAATTGGGTGTCCTTGATCATAACAAAATTTCGCAGCCTCCATTGACCTAGCCGTATAAGGCGAATTGGTGATTAAAAACAGAATTTCTCCTTCTTCAAATTGTAAAATTTTATCAAATATCAAATCACTATCATAACTTAGCTGGCGTGTTTTAGAATTAAAACCTTCCATTAACATTTCATAATAAATAGCTGGCGCTTTGGAAGAGCGTAACCCTAAAATATTCACTCGTTTTGCCTTTGAAATTACATCTATTGCTTGATGAAAATTTTCAATAAGTGTGCTATTTATTGTCTTATTCATCACAGTTAAGGTTTCGCTCCACGATTGTGAAAGTGTATCTAGCCCTTCATTTGTATCTCGCTTAAAAGACTCTTGCATATGCCACCAAGTTGATAAATTCGTATTAATCGTTTCTTTGTGCATATCCCTTCTCATATCGTTAAAGCTTTCATAACCTAAATGCTTCATGATCCGCATGACGGTAGATGTTCCGACATTCGCCTTTTGAGAGAGTTCAGCAACCGTCATCATTCCAATTGATTGGTAATTCTCAATAATATAATCACAAAGGTGGCGTTGTTTTTTCGGAAGAGATTCCTTGATATCTATTATTTTTTCTAAAATACCGTTAGAATTTTTCGTCAATCATTGCACCTCCTTTTCTACAATTTTCTAACTTTATTTTATCATGGAAAACAAATCAACTAAAGAAAACTTCGCAATTGAAGCCTCCGGAGGCCTGTAAGTCTTAGTACACTTATACTTCTGCTAAAAGACATGAGAAAAAACTACAGCAAATGCCGTAGTTCTTTCTTTTGAAGTCATTTGGAAATTTAATATTTAAACCTACTAATGCTCTCTTGCATCTCTTGGGATAATTTAGCTAACGCTTCACTTGCATTAGCTATATCCTCCATTGATGCCGTTTGTTCTTGAACAGATGCCGACGCTTCTTCTGTTCCTGCAGCATTTTCTTCTGCAATCGCTGATAGGTTTTCAATAATCTCTATAATTTCATTTTTTTTTCTTTCCATAGACTGTCCAGAATTGTTTATTGTTAGTATTACTTCGTTCATATCTTCAATTGCATTGGAAATACCCGAAAACTTCTGGTTTGTATTTTCAACACTTATCGCTTGCGATGTCACATTCTTTCCCACTTCGTGTATTGTTGTAACCGCATAACCAGCTTTACTAGTCAATTCTCGAATAATTGAAGTAATTTCTTTAGTAAATATATTTGATTGTTCAGCAAGTTTTCTTATCTCGTCAGCTACAACGGCAAAACCTTTACCAGCATTACCTGCTCTCGCTGCTTCAATCGATGCATTTAAAGCTAGTAAATTGGTTTGTTCAGCAATGCTTTTAATCATTTGACTCGCAGCATCAATTTTCTCTGCACTTTCATTCGTGTTAGTAATTATTTCTTCTACTTCTTTTACAGACTTATTATTTAGTTCTGTCTTCTCTACTAAATCACTCATAATTTCAAGAGCTTCATTTTTATAATTATCTACTACACGAGTAGATTTATTTAAAGTTACAATTTTTTGTTGATTTTGAACGATTAGTGTACCTAATTGATTGATATAATCTGCACCTTGCTCTGTATTTTTGGCTTGGTCACCTGTTCCTTTAGCCATATCTTCAACCGTTTTTGCTACTTCTTCTGCTGCCAAAGATGATTGTTGACTTGTTGCAGTTAGTTCTTCTGAAGAAGACGCTACTTGTTGGGAAGAATCAAAAACATGTTTTATTAACTCAACAAAATTGGTTTGCATCTGAAATAACGCTCTAGTAATTGAACCGATTTCATCTTTTCTTTCCATATATCTATTAGTTTGACTTTCACCATCAAAGCTCAAATTGTAATTAGCTAACTTTTCAACATTCTCTGTTAACTCCACTATTGGCTTGGAGATTGTTCCTGAAACTTTCGTTAAAACGGCCCCTAAAATCGCAAAAATAAAGACTGCTATACTAGTTATCAAAATAACATTTTTAGTAATCGCACTGTATACGCCATCCATAGAAAGACCAATATTAAATACACCAATTTGTTCTCCGTCGACATAAATAGGGACTAAGATATCATATACGGTTACATTTCCTTCCTCATAAAAATACTGTGAAGCAGAGCTTATCCCCTCTGATGTTGCCAAATAAGTTTCTTCATGAGAAGAGTAGTCCACATCTAGGAAACTTTCATGACTCGCATCAGTGACTACTGCATCCCTGTTTATAATATTAGCAAATACTATTTCCTCACTCGATGAAGCTAAATCCTCAACTTGACTCTGATAACTAAATGCTTCCGTTAGATTGTTGACATCATCAGCTGTAACACTTACTTGTACAAACTTACCCTCCGAATTTTTCAAATAACCAAACTTATAATAGTTATCTGTTTCTGTACTTTGGCGAATTTCCTCCATAAATTCATCTTTACCACTTATCATAAAGTCATGAATCGGATCTCCTTCGGAAGCTTTCCAACCAATAAAATTTCCTAGTGCCGAATAAAGGATTTCCCCATCTGAGTTATACCAATAAATATTTTCAATATCTAATTGTTGTGTTAGTTCAAATAAATACTCATTACTTAATTGATCTTCATTGGCTAATACCGTTCTCCCGGCACTTCTAAGTTTATCCTCTAACATTTCATTTACAGTATTTAATGCTCGAGCATTATCTTGTATTTTTGCGATAGATTGTTCAGCTAATTCAAATCCACTTCCACGCATTTGATTAAGTAGATTCTCGCGCATTAAATATGATGAGCTCACACCAATAATTGTAATCGCCATCAATAGTAAGGCTAGTGGGATTAAAATTAATTTAGTTTTAATAGACTTACTTTTAAACATAGATTGTTTCTCCCCTTGTAATTCATATCTATTTACAAACATAAATTTAGACTGTCGAGAAAAGTCTCAACAGCCTAATCATCTCTAACTCCCTTGTTATTGCTTTTAAACTTTTTAACACCGTTATCTATCAAACTAATTTTACAAGTAAATCCACTAAGTGAGTCGTTTCAATTTTATGTTCATGGGCAAATTTATCTGCCCCATGTTTCATTTGTAGTAAGCAACCTGGATTACTCGTTACGACTGTTGCCGCTTTTGTTTCTTTTACATTATCCATCTTTGTAGATAAGATTTTTTTCGATTCTTCATAATGAATTAAATTATAAATTCCACCTGAAGCGCAACAAGAGTTACCATCTTTCATTTCTATAAAATCAGCTCCAGGAATGGACCGTAAAAGTTGTCTCGGTTCTTCTGTTACTCCTTGAACATTACTTAAGTGACAAGATGGTTGATAGGTGATGATACCGTTCCATTCTCTTTTGAATGGTAGCGGACCATATTTCACTAATAAAACAGTGACATCAACACTTTTCTTTGAAAAAGCTTCTGCTTTTTCTCTCCACTCTGGTTCATCATGTAATAGTTCTCGGTATTCATGTAACATTGCACCACAGCCCCCAGCACTGTTTACGATATACTCAATACCAGAAGTTGCGAAGACCTCAATATTTTTTTTCGCCAGTTCTATCGCTTCTGAATGTATTCCTTGGTGTGTATGAAGTGCACCACAACATTTTTGTTTGTCCGGGACAAAAACATCTAAGCCAACCGCATTTAATAGCTTAATCGTATTATTGTTTGTTTCATGCATCATTGAATCTGTTACACAACCAACAAAAAAGGCAACTTTCCCTTTGCACTCTCCTTCTATTTTATACCAGTGTCCCCTCTTTGTACGTAGCGATGGCTTTTGTACAGGGGGAAGGATTTTTTCAAAAGAACCGAAAGGCCTCGCAATTAAATTGATCGCATTCGTTTTTTGCATGAGTTT
>SKOL01000089.1 GCA_007120055.1 Anaerobacillus sp. | reverse complement strand
TCCCAAATAATGTGATCGCACTCATATTTCCAGTAAACTGACATGGGGCAAGTGAACCAACAATTCCGAGTAGCAATGCCGAAATAATTGGAATATGTTCTGTTCCATAGGCTGCGTTCATGAACGGTTCTCTAAAAAAATAAGTAATCTGCTCCAAAAGTTGATACATACTTTTCACCTACTTTAAATCGTATGAATTCATTGTTTCATAGATTATCTAATAATTAAATAGAGAAAGTATGAAGAAAAAGTGTAGAATTATGTATACTTTATCGGTGTCAGACACCATGTGAAATTTTCACATGGTGTCTGACACCGCCCGTGGACATTTTGCATATTTGTCCACCTGAGACGGACATGTAGCTACCTTGAGGAAGCACTTTGCCATTTCCTATCGTCAAAAAAAGAAGATTACCCCAACGAGTGAGTAATCTTCCCCTTAACTCCTTAAATCCTTTTTAGTTTTGAACTTATTAAGTCAGCTACTAATACATAACGCTGTTTTGCAGGCCCAATATACGTAAACGGGTAACATGTACTTAACGTTAGTGTCGCTGTCCGCTTCGGAACAATCACTGTCGTATCGTCTGCTTCAACAATTCTCGTTTTTCTTACTTTATATGTATACAACGCTTGCTCATTTTCAACCTTTAAAATATCACCCTTTTTCACTTCACCTATCTTACGGAACACGGTATCACGATGACCAGTTAGAACGGTATTATTATTTTCTCCAGGCAGAGAAGTACCGATTACATGGCCGACACCCTTTACTAATTCTCGTTCCGATGTACCGTGAAAAACGGGTAAGACGATATTTAGTTTCGGGATAAATAGTTGTCCGATTTCTTCCCCTGCTTTTTTCCGAGAAGATACAGGTACAGCTTTCGGTGGAAGTGTCTGTTTCCTTGTCTCCAATGCGTCATTAAGTTCTTTAAAATCGTTCACTTCTTCTAATTTGATCTCATCAACTTCAATCGCACTTTTTCCTTTATAAAGAAGTGTCACATTGATCGTAAAAACAAATATCCCGAACATGATCAACAATACGCTAAGAAAAAGGAGACCTAGTTTGCCACTTTTACTAGCGATAATCAAGCATGAACTCTCCTTTTAGCAAATTGAAGCATTATAAAACCACCTATAATTAACAATAGGCTAACTAAGATATTAGACACGTAATGCCCTGCAGTCGTAGGTAATTTTGCCGTTTGTAACTGGCCACGATACTCATCAGCAAGAACAGCGACCTCAACAATATGTTCCAACGATTCATACATTAAGTGAGAATCGAGCATTTCTTCGCTGAAAGATAACGTCGCTAATAAGTCACCCTCATCATTTTGTAATAACATCAATAAGCTGAAGTCATCAAATGATTGTTTTTCTACTACGTCTCTTAACTCGACTTCAATTTGCAAATCATTTTTTTCAAGGAAAAAGGTTGCATCAATTTCTGCTGCCTCAAATAGATCCTCCCACAATGAAAGGAGTAACTCCTCTTCTTCCGTAGATAATTGATCAGCACCTCTTAAGTAGTTTAACGCTTCAAGAGACGAATTTACTTCATTAAGCTTTTGTTTTGCACTTTCCTCATCCAGTTGACTAAAATGATCAAAAAGTGTTTGTATCTCATTCTCTGTAAGACCAAATAATGAAAGAAAATCATTAACGACGATAAAGTCTTCTTGATAGCTTAAAAAGAATTCAATATCTAAATCTAAATCTTCAATAAAATGGTAGTCGTCGATCGTTTCACCGAACTCGGCTAGCAAAATTTCAAGCTCGCCAAAATCGATGCTATATTTCAATAACAACTCATCTAAATTTTCACCAGTTATTGGCGTACCTAAAAATTCATTGAGCTGTGCTAAAGAATCAAAATCGTCCAAAGATACTTCATGAAATTGCAAATAATCGTTTAATTCCTCATATGTCCAGTTAATATCGTTTAATAATTGTTGTAAATCAGCATCCTCAACTTGTGCATTCGCTCCATTACCACTATATATGACTAAACAAAACATTAAAGATACTGATAAAAATAATAAAACACTACGCTTCATTATAATTCCCCCCAAAAGATGAGCTTAGAAAAACTTGGCTTGTCGCTTGCCAACATTTTCAGATTAATAAAGGTAGTGTTTGCGATAATATGAAAAATATACCAATGATTACTTTTAAAATTGTAACGTTCTTTTCCGGTCTTTTTGGTCAACAATTTCTACTAAGTCTCCGTACGTGGTTTTACCTCGATCTTTAATGAGTCTTAATAGTTCACAAAACAAATGGGCGGTCGTTAATGCATCACCAATCGCTGAATGTCTTTGATATATATTTGTACTAAATGTTTTCGCATAATGTTCTAAATCCCTCATATCCCATGATGGATTCAAAAATCCGATTAAATCTAGCGTATCAAAACAAAGAGGCTCTTCAAATGTATGTTTCCTACGGCCTAGCTCCTTTTTTAAAACCATCAAGTCAAAACTGATATAGTGACCAACAAAATTATCACTACCACACATTTCAATAAAAGAAAAAAATCTTTCAATAGCCTCTAATCCCTCGGGACTCTCTTTTACCATATCATTGTTTATTCCAGTAAGTTCAATAATATCATCTGGTATAACACGATTTGGATTTACGTACGTTTGAAACGTTTGATCAGAAACAGTTAAGTTTTCAACATGAACAGCGCCTATCTCAATCAAACGGTCACTTGCACCTATAGCAAACCCTGTTGTTTCTGTGTCAAAAACCGTAAATGCTATTTCTTCTAAGGGCGTATTTAGTGGCGGTTGTCGGTCAAATTCATACGTCATTTTCGTCTTTTTCCAAAACATTCCCCTTCACTCCCCTGTAGAAAGATTATACCTTCGTCACCATCTAATACCGAAAAGACGGATGATTTCCTTCTCTTCGCTGTGATGCTATTGACCTCAATCACATCATGTCACTCTTCTTAGCATAGGCATCGTGCAGCTTTGCGACGAGTAACCGCAGGAGTACCTTCTAACGAATTTCAGAGGCTCGTTCACGAAATCACCCGCCTTTTTTCATACAAAAGTTCATGACAAAGCAGCGTCACCATCTTGATTGAAAAAGTCAGGCTGGAACTGCCTAACGAACAAACCAACTACTAACCAACTTTTCCATACAAACCTCTTGTGATTATTTCTAAAGCATGCCAAAGACGCCTAAAACTTGTTGTTGCAATTGCTTTACTGTTTTTAATGCTTTAATTAATGCTTCCTTTTCTCTCGTTTTAATGTGTGTGAATTTAATTTTTGAAGAGCTTTTCTCTCCTCTTTCAGATTTTTTCCAAGATTCTGAAACTCTTAGTGATAAAATGACTTCAAGAGCATCTTTAAGATCTTCGGCAAAATCTTCTTTTAAAATTCTTTTTTTAGTGAGTTCATCTATTCTTTCAATTGGAGTTCCTTCGACAATCCCGTTAACTGTTGATAATATTTGTAAGCAGTGGTGTAGTGGGAAAAGAGCATCCATTTTTATATCTAAAGAGTTACGATCTAAACGGAACAACGATCGAATAGGATGGTCTAAATTTGGAACAGGCTTTTCTTTTTCAAGTTCGGCTAAGCGATATAAAATTGCTCCTGATTCTTTAACATGGCTCGTCACCATTTCTTTAAATGAATCGTTTAATGCTTCGTCCCCATACAGCTTTCGAAACGAAAAGAAGTTTTGAACTAAAAGTAAGTTTTCATTTGTTGCCACTAATGCCCATCCTTTGAGACGATCACGCCATTTACTAATCGAACCACGCCACATCTCTTCACTAGACATCATTTTTCCAACACAGCGTTCATACCCCGCTTTTTCTAAAAAAAAGACAATTTCCTCTCCTAATTTTTCGAAATAATAATCGACTTCTTCTTCGTCTTGTGATTTATCATAATCATAAACGAGAAAATGATCTTGATCGGTTAATAAAAATTGTTCACCTCTACCTCCACTTCCCATTTGATACCAACAAAAAGCAACTGGCGGCTTCCCGAGCCCTTTATCATCTAGAGATTGTACTGCTAAATCTACACAATGTTTCACTAATCGGTCATATAGTTTTGTAACTACTTCTAACGTATTTAAAGTAGGTATTCGATCATTAATTAGCGTAGCTAATACTTCATAAATCGCATTTTTTACGGTCGAGATATTTTCAAGAGTTGAATCTTCAATCGCTTGTAAAATTTCTAAAGTGCCTCGGTTTTTTTTGCGGAGTAAATCAGATAAAGTAATAACTCCAACAACCTTTTGACCATCAACGACTGGTAAATGCTTAATGCCATTCATTAAAAAAGTGGATAATGCTTCATAATAGTACGTATCTCTTGAAATCGTAATCGGATCGGCTGTCATAACTTCACTAACACTATTACTTAAAGAACGTTGCTTTGATATGACTCTATTTACTAAATCTTTTTCCGTAATAATGCCGACTAACCGTTCATTCGCTAAAACTAGCACAGAACTTTTAGAATAGTCGACCATCGTTTGTGCTGCTTTTTGAATAGAATCGTCGGTGTTAACTGCTATTGCCGGTTGATTCATAATATCTTGAACCCTACGCATAAACGGTTCACTTTCTCCCCACTGACTAGCTAATTGAACTTGTTCTGCTAAAGAGGCGTAAATATCTTTCAATCGAACCGCTACTTG
>SKOL01000746.1 GCA_007120055.1 Anaerobacillus sp. | reverse complement strand
GCTCAGAAACCCCGTCTGTGTAAGCTACAAGACCTGAATGGAACTCGCCGTAATTGTTACTAAGCATGGCGATCCCTTCTTCTAATTCGCTTAATGCCTCCAACCCTTCCATATTTTCAAAAGCTACGGAAAGTTCGCTAGCAATCAACGTTAATTGGTTCCCCATCTCATTGACAGCTCCGCTTGTTTCTTCAAGTGTCGTCTCTACTGCAGTAAACGCTTCTTTTATTTGGTCGTATGTTGCTTTGGCAGTTTGAGCAGCCACATAGACATCCAATAGATAATCGATCGTTTCATGATTTTCCACAGACGTACTCGCATATAATTGCTGAATATCTTCTTCTGTCACAGCTTGCGCAGGTATGTGTGACATCGCATCGTCTAAAGCGGAATAGGCGATTGAAAAGTTCTCATTTAATAGAGTTAAGCCTTCAGCTACTTCCCCAAGACCCTCTACGATTAATAATAACCCTTCTGGCAATTGTTCCAGTTCGCTTAAGTCCATCTCTTCAGATGAGCCCTTCAACTCCTCGTTTAACTGTGTAAGTGATTTGCCAATCATCTCTGACGCTTCAATGATTTCAGAGGAAGAAGCATTGATTTCACTCATCCCTGAATTATATTCACCTGAGCCATTGTTTAAGCTTTGAACACCATCATTCAACTCAAAAACACCTGTCTTCAAATCGAATACACCGTCATTTATTTCTGCAATAGCATCACTTAGTGTTTGCATATCACTCGTCATTTCGTCAATCTCTGGATTATCGATCGTCATTGATAATGGAACCGCAGAGATATCGATCCCTTCCATCTCAAAATCAACAACATCTCCTAAAAGACTCATTTCCCCGTCACTTTCAGGCATCACCGTATAAGTGAATTGTCTTTGCTTCCCGACATTTACAATCGTCGCTTCTGGTGCTTGAATGTTGTTAATTAAGTCTGTATCAAGAGTTAAAGAAATTTGCATCGTATAGTTCTCAAAAAACAGAGGGTCAACATTTTCATTTTGGGATGTTTTTATCGTTAGCAGTAAGCTGCCCTCTTTCCCTGCTAGTTGATCAGGAGTAATTTCTTCCCCATCTAGGTTATAGGAAATTTTAATGTTCCATGGCAATTCGTGGTCTTTTAAATTCCCTTGATAGTAAAACCACCCTGGCAAAGCTTCGAGTTCTACTCTATCACTCTCTTGCTCGATTTCGGATAAATTTGTTAAATTTCTTACTGACGTATAGTCTCCATAATCGATGATCGATCCAGGCTTCGTTACATCAAACATGTTCACTACATATAGTTCATTTAAAGTACCAGTCGCACTTAACTTTCCGTACACAACTTCATCCTTTGAAGCTACTTCTCCAATGGCATTCGTATCTATTTTTGCTTCATCGGCGGAACGATCACTTCCATCGTTTCGATCAGCCCCTCCATAGTAGGGAAAGACGAGTAACATCGCCATAAAAACTAAAGTAATTTTTTTCATTTTGCATTTTCCCCCTTAAAGAATTTTGCTTTTAACGTGGTTTTACCAATCACCTTGTCAAACACAATCAACACCGCTGGTAGGAAAAACAGTACCATCACAAAAGCTAGTAAGGCTCCTCTACCAAGAAGTAAACCGATCGATGCGACAATAGGATTCGTAGAAGTAATCCATAAAATGAAGCCGACACTCGATAAAATCGCCGCCGAGATTGAAATCGAGAACGTCTTTTCATTTAACGTTTTCACAATAGATTCTCGAGCAGACATTTCTTTTCGATTCTCTAGGTAATTTTCAGTAAAGAGAATCGCATAATCGACGGTTGCTGCAAGCTGTACAGTACCAACGACCAAGTAACCTACAAACACTAAAGGTGTTTCTGTAAAATATGGTACAGCAAGGTTAATCCATACGGACGCTTGGATCGTCAGTAATAAAACGACCGGAATCGATATCGATTTGAAAGTAAATAATAATACGGTAGCTATCGCAACGACGGTCAATGTATTAACGACTGTATTATCTTTCAATACCGTCGTTTTCATATCATACAAGGAAACACTTTCGCCAAGTGCGAAAAACTCATCACCATAGTATGACGTTGCTATATCCAGCACAGTTTCGACGACATTGAAGGCCACTTCCCCTTCAGATTCTGTATTTGTAAAAAGGATGATTTGACTATAGTTTTCTGAATGAAACTGCTCTGTAATAGATGGATCTAAATACTCAGGTGGAATAGCTGGACTAACCGATTGATTATAAGAAATCAAACTTGTAACGCGATCGATTTTTTCTAAATCTTGTTCAAGCCTTACTTCTCTAGCGACATCTCCTTTTGGCACGAGCAACACAATCGGAGTTGACGTTCCGAACACTTCATCAATTGCTACAATGTCGCTCCCTAGTCGAGTGGTCTCTGGCTGTTCACCGATCCCATAAATAAATGTTGTTTCTTTTTGCGCTAAGTAACTCGGAACAATAACGAGAAACACAATAATCAAGCTAAGTACTCTTACCTTCATTACATTTTTACCGACAGAATTAAAACTTGGTACGAAAGATCGATGTTGCGTTTTATCGATCCATTTGTAAAATAGTATCGTTAATGCTGGCAAAAACACCATTACACTAATAAAGCTCAACACAATCCCTTTAAGAAGGTTGACCCCTAAATCGGCGCCAATTTCAAACTGCATAAACGTAAGTGCCATAAAACCGAAGAAAGTAGTGGCAGCACTCGCTGCGATCGCTGGAAACGATTTTTTTATCGCCAGTCGCATCGCTTCTTCTGGACTCTCCGTCTGTTTTCGATAATCTGAAAAACTATGAAGAAGAAAAACGGCATAATCTAGTGACACTGCAAGCTGTAAAATAGGTGCCACTGATTGAGTAACGAAAGAAACTTCTCCAATAAATATGTTCGTACCTAAGTTAATGATGACAGATACACCGATGGCCGTAAGGAAAAACACGGGTTCAATCCACGAAGTTGTCGATAAGATGAGAATGATAACAATAAGCGGAACTAACAACAAAGCAGCATACAATGATTCCGTAAATGCCATTTTCTGAGAAACCGCAGTATCGACCGCTTCTCCGGCCAACGCATTTTCATCACCAATCAGCTCATAAATCGCGTCTGTAACCGCTACTTCATCACCTTCTCGTATCGTCAAAGAAAACAGAGCCTTGTTTTCCTTATAATATGATTCTACTAAATCCTTTTCTATCATTTCTATAGGTATCTTTAAGTCAATCACCTCATCAAGCCAAACTACATCCGAAACACCATCAATCTCTGCAAGCATTTTTTTATATAAAAGTGCTTCCTGCAATGATACATCTTGAATCATCACTTGTGCGTTCGCCAGTGATCGATCGAATTCTTCTTCCATGACTTCGACGGCTTTTGTCGATGGTGCATCTTCTGGCATGTAGTCACTCATATTGTAATTGACCGAAACAAAAAACTGTGCGATTGCACTGACCACTGTTAAAATCATAAAAATAATGACAATCGTTTTTTTATATTTAATAATTTGTCGAGCGATGTCTGACATAACTACCCACTCCTTGCATAGTAACTAATGTCTAATTATAATGACACTGTGTTGATTAATCAACGAACAGTTGGTTAACAAATGCAAAATAACCAACAACTAATACGCAATTGTTGGTTAAGTAACAAAAAGGAGAATTTTGATGAGTTCAAAAATAGACAGACGTAAAAAGTATACCCGCATCGTATTGAAGGAAAGTTTTATGAAACGAATGCAAGAAAAGCCATTATCAAACATTACAATTACAGAAGTGTGCGAAGCTGCAGATATTAATCGATCCACCTTTTATTCCCATTACAAAGATTTATATGATCTTCTATACCAAATCGAGGATGACATCATCGAAGACATGAATCAAACGCTTTCCGCTTACAATTACACTAAAGATGATGAAGCCATTCAAATGACAGAAAAGTTATTACAGTACCTTGCCGAAAATCGAGAAAGCTGTCAAACCTTATTTAGTGAACATGGAGATCCGGGTTTCCAAAAAAAAGTGATGATGTTAGCCCAAACTCACTTATCAAAATCATTGATGGTTGAAAGTAATAACATCTCCTTCCATTCCGAATACGCAAGTCTCTATATCGCTAACGGAAGTATTCATATTGTCCAACATTGGTTGAAAAACGGGTTAAAAGAATCGCCAAAAGAAATGGCCGAACTGATTACCAAGCTTGCCAATAAGGGACTTTCTGCTTTTCAATAACGTATGTGCTGCCTGTGCTCTAGTACGCTTCATTATACACGGCTTTACCAGTTACTGGATATTTTGTGCGCATTGAACCCTTCTTTATGCACAATTTTACCACTTACTGGATATTTCGTGCACATTGAACCCTTCATTACGCACGTTTCTACCAGTTACTGAATATTTCGTGCGCGTTAAACCCTTCTTTATGCACGTTTCTACCAGTTACTGGATATTCCGTGTGCATTGAACCCTTCTTTATGCACGTCTCTACCAGTTACTGGGTATTCCGTGCGCATTGAACCCTTCTTTATGCACGTCTCTACCAGTTACTGGGTATTCCGTGCGCATTGAACCCTTCTTTATGCACATTTCTACCAGTTACTGGATATTTCGTGCGCATTGAACCCTTCATTATGTACAATCTACCAATTTCTTGGTTT
>SKOL01000166.1 GCA_007120055.1 Anaerobacillus sp. | reverse complement strand
TCAAAGTTTACAACTGGAAAAGTGGTTGGGAAATGTAAGCTTTGTGATGGCGATGTGATTGATAAAGGTAAGTTTTACGGTTGCGCCAATTACAAAAAAACATCTTGTAACTTTACGATATCAAAGGTCATTTTAGGTAAAAAGTTAACAGAAGCAACGATCAAGAAGCTGTTAACTAACGGGAAGACAAATGTTCTTAAAGGTTTTAAAAAAGGAGATAAAACGTTCGCGGCAACGCTCGTTTGGGATGAAAAAGAGAAGAAGGTTGGTTTTGAGTTTTGAAGTGGCAGCTTTCACGATAAAGCATACGTATACAATAGTAGGCTTAGTGGAGGTGTCAGAAAATGAGTGTTGTTAATACGAGCAAATGGCTAAGGGAATATATAAGAGAGCGAAAAAAAGTTACTTCCCAACAATATTTTGAGTTACAACGAAGATTGATATGTGAACCAATCGCCGATTACTTTGAGGAGTATAATGATGTACAGCTACACCAATATTTTTTAGAAAATGGGATGTTTTACCCTGATGCTAAAGTTTTAAACGAATTAAGAGTAATGGAGAAGAATAATATTTGGAAGATGCTTCAAAGTTATTATGAAATGTTAAGGAAGGAATGGAGTGGAGAAGAAGCAAACATATTTGTGTTTCCGATTGAAAAAAGAAATAAACTATTGATGAAAGAGTTAAATGGAAAGATGGGAATTAGCTTTCACGATGTTATTTTATTATTTATTACGAAAGATTTGTCACATAAAGAAATTAAAGCATTGTTTACCCATGAGTACAATCATGTTTGCCGACTTGCAGAACAACAAAAAGATTTTGATGAACTTACTTTATTAGATTCGATGATTATCGAAGGAATGGCAGAAGTTGCCGTAGAAAAAACGATCGGTGAAGAGTTATTAGCACCTTGGGTGTCATTATACTCAAAAGAAGAGTTATTTCCTTATTGGCAAGGAATTGTCGATTTTTTACAAGTGAAAGGGAAAGAAAAACACGATCCGATTTTATATGGTGATCCGAGCTCCCGAAGAGGTAGATTTCCAAAATGGTTTGGATATTGCTTAGGTTATCAAATTGTTTCATCGTATGTAAAAAATAATCAAGGAATGAAGGTGAAACAATTGTTAAGCATTGATTCAAAAGAAATATTAGTTAAATCCGACTTTGCATTAAAATAAAACATTAAAACTTGGTGAGAAACCAAGTTTTTTCTATTTTTTAAAGGTTTTTCTCATTTTTAAGAAGAAATAAATAAAAGGTAGAAAGGAGGAATGCTCATGGAAGTTGCTCAATTCCTAATAGCGTGGTGGGACAAGCTATGATATTTCGTTTTTTTATTTTACTCATCGGTTTCGGACTTGCTGTGACCGGGGGAGTGAGTATGATTGCTTATTTGAACCTAATTACAGCGGGGTATTCCTTCGTTTACTATTTACATTTCATTTCGTTAAGAATCGAATTTCACCTTTTCCTCATCGGCTTTATAATGATTATACTAAGTATTTATATTCCTTCTTCAAAACGTTAAAATTTTAAAAAAGTATCCCGATTATTTTTTGTGTGGAATAAATTTCCTCGTTGCTGACCATACTGTTTGTAAACATTCATAGAGCAAGGGGGCTTTCATATGGTCCACATTCGGGATGTATGGATCAATTGGTTTGAAGGAGAAGAAAATGGGTATAACGTCTGCGAATTTTTCGAATGGAGGAAAGACGATAAAATTGAACTGTTAGATCAAGTTGTCATCATAAGAGTTACGAGCAAACTATTCGATTACATAGAAAATAATTTAGCAGAATTACCAGAAGAATTACTGAATGATGTTTATCAACAAAGTTACCAAAGGAAAAACAATCAACGTCTACAACTAGATTACTGTTTTATTGCGACCGATGGTGAAAAGGTTTTAGCAGTAGATACGTTAGGCTACCAAACGCCAATTCGTAAAAGCAGATTAATGCCTAGACAAGAAAGTATTGTAACTGAACTAGCTCTTAATGAGCTTACAAAAAATTACTATGTAGAATATATTGATGCACCTAGAGAGTATCATATTTTATCACCTGATCCACAGCTTATGAGTGGCTTAATTAGGAAAGAACGACAATTGAAACAACTGTTATTTATGATTTTAGACCAACTATATTCTACTAATAATGTTGCTCAAGTACGTTATTGGTACACAGAATGGTTACCAAATAATTACGAGATGATCCAGCAAATGAGTTTTGAAGAAGCGTGGCATGGCTTATTTGATGAAGTCAAACACGGCTGGTCACCTCAGCATTATCATCTTTGTGAAAGAATGATAAAAGGACAGCCTTTTTTCGAAAAAATATGGGAACTACAACATCATGAAAGTGTGAAATAAAAAAAGAGGCGATCCTAAACAATGTGTTAGACATTTTGTTTGGGGTCGCCCCTTCTTTTTAGAAAGATAAGAAAGTATATATTTTTGAATGTTGAACAGCAAGCTGGTCATTTGAACAACTAGTTAACCCTTGGACTTTTCTCTTAAAAAGTCCAAGGGTTAAAGCTGCGAAGCGCTACTATCACCAACTCAAAACTCAAAACTAATCACTCATCACTATACTTCAAAGCACTACTCACAACAATTCTCAATTTTAAATTGTAAATTGTAAATTAACCTTACCTTTTCCTCCCTAACCCCATCGCACGTTTCGCTTTTGCTAATGTTTTAGAGGCTACTGCATCTGCTTTATCTCTACCAAGGTCGAGGATGTCATCTAATTGTTCAGAGTCAATAATTTCATGATAACGATCGTGAATTGGTTTAAGTGTATCAACAACCGCTTCACCTAACGCTTGCTTAAAATCTCCGTAACCTTTACCTTCGAATTTATTTTCTAACTCCTCGATTGTTTTGCCGGTACAAAGTGAGAAAATACTTAGCAGGTTAGAAATAGCTGGTTTGTTTTCTTTATCATACTTTACGATACCATCGGAATCAGTAACGGCACTTTTGATTTTTTTCATAATTGTTTTCTCATCATCTAACATAGAAATATAGCTTTTCGGGTTAGGATTTGATTTACTCATTTTTTTCGTAGGGTCAGTGAGTGACATGATTCGTGCGCCAACTTTTGGGATCCGTACTTCCGGAATTGTAAAAATGTCATTATACTTTCTATTAAACCTTTCTGCTAAATCTCTAGTTAATTCCAAGTGCTGTTTTTGATCTTCACCAACTGGGACGATATCCGTATTATAAAGGAGAATGTCTGCAGCCATTAATGGCGGATACGTTAGTAAAGCACTTGAAACCGCTTCTTTACCTTCGGATTTATCTTTAAACTGTGTCATTCGCTCTAATTCCCCAATATAAGCAACACATTGCATCATCCATCCTAGCTGAGTATGCGCGCCTACTTCAGATTGAATAAATAAGGTAGACTTATTAGGATCAATTCCTGCCGCTAAATAAAGAGCTGCTAAACTTCGAATGTTTTTACGTAACTGAATTCGGTCTTGAGGAACAGTGATCGCATGCTCATCAACAATACAAAAATAACAATGATGGTCGTTTTGTAACTCAACAAAATGCTTCATCGCTCCTAAATAATTACCTAGTGTTAATGTTCCACTCGGTTGAATACCAGAAAAAATTGTTTTCATAACTTCATCGTCCTTTCGAATTTAAAAATATTTCTTTAAAAAAATCGCACTTCCTATTTACCAGACCAAAATAACTGTCGGGCTTTTTCATACCAAACCCTCATGACGGGTACAGTCTCACCATCTTAAATGAAAAAGTCGGTCGGGGCGCGACCTAACCAACAAACCACAAACCAACTAACCGACTATTGCATACAAAAAGGCCCATTCATCCCTTGAGATAGGGACGAATGGACCGTGGTACCACCCTAATTATTCTAAAATTTAGAATCACTTATGACCATACAGCCTATGAAGCGATATGGATTCCTATATAACGTTAGGAAAAACGCCGAAGCCTACTTCTAAAATTTCCTTTCTCGGAAACGATATTTCGGTTCGGATGCTCCAAAGCCCATTCCAAATTGCGCCACTATCTGCTTCTCACCATCACAGACTCTCTAAAAGCTTTGCAAAATGTACTCTTCTTTATCATAGCGATCAAATTACTAAATTTTTTCTAATTATACAAAACGAAACTAGAAAAAGCAAATAAGGTTTTTATTTTCATAGGCTTTATCACTATTTTTCTTGGGACGTATTTTTAAAAATTAGTAATTGAGAACATTCTTGTACATATACTTGTACTAATCTAATAACGAGAAGGCAAATCACGTAATTGTGTTGTATGAAAAAAGGTGGGTGTTTTTGCGAACGAACGTCTGAGATTCGTAAGAAGGTCAAGGTGAAGTGAGGAAAAGCACCCACCTTTCCTATATTAGATGATAACTGTGAACCGTCATGCTGGTTTTGTATTTAAAAGTGGTTTAGTTTTTAAGTATGTAAGAAAGGGATGTGAGATTGTGATTGATAGAAAGAATTTTGTTTATTTAGCTATTCTTTGTTTTACCTTTTTGTTTTTAGCCATTAATTATGAACGTTCAGACACTGCGATTAAAAGGATGGAACAAGAAGTATTAGTGTCTAATCAATTAGGAGTGTATAAAGGTGATATTGCCGAAAATTTTCAATTACAAAATGTTAACGGTGAACAACTACAAC
>SKOL01000539.1 GCA_007120055.1 Anaerobacillus sp. | reverse complement strand
ATTTATGTTTCTAATGAAGAGGAACATCAATATTTAGGTGAATATATTAGTAAACAACAAATTGGTACACGTGCAATATCATCAGCAAAAATTACATTATTAGATAGTGGTTCAGGAATTAATGTAACAACGAACAATATCAATTGGGTTGCTGAAGGAATGTATGCCAATGCCTTGGTGACGGCTGGGGTTACAGATGCTGAAATATATGTAACGGCGCCTTTTAACGTATCCGGAACAGGTGCTTTAACTGGGATTATTAAGGCATATGAAATTACAACTGAGATTGAAATCCCAGAAGAACAAAAGCAAGTAGCTAATGAAGAAATGGTTCGAACCGCGGAACTTGGTGATCGTCTTGGGTTCGAAAAAGCTACGGAGTTAATGGCTAGAATTAAAGAAGAGTTAGCAAAAAATCCAGTGACAACAGATGAAGAACTTCGTGACCTTATTCAAAGAGTAGCAAATGAGCTAGGGATTACTTTGACAGATGAGGAGTTAGCTGGTTTGTTTTCACTCTTTAACCGCATGAAAGATTTGAATATTGATTGGAATCAAGTTCAAAATCAAATAAGTAAAATTCGTGATAATTTAGGAGAAATTTTAAGCAGGGAAGAAACACAATCGTTTATAGCGAATTTACTTGACATCATTAATGAATTGATTGATGCCATTAAAGGGTGGTTTACGAAAGGCTAAGAAAGAGGTTTGAAACTTACTCAAGTGAAACGACAGATCTCCGTTGCCAATATATTGTTGGTACGGCGATTGACTTTCGTTGTCTAGCTGCGGTGACTAGGTCTTCGAAAACTTCACCTCCCATCTAAAAGGCAAAAAGCGCCTTTCAGATGGGAGGTTCCAGTTTTTTGTCAGACCTATCAAGGCACCTCCGCTTTTCATTGTCCAGCTGCGGTGACTAGCTTCTCGATCGTTTCGTTCCATCAAGATTTGCCTATTCAAGGTGTGGTTTCGAGGAGGAGGCAAACATTGCTGGCCCTCCAACGCTTGTCGAAGCTTCCCAAGTCACCTCCGCTTTTCTGTTTATGTATGTTTTTAAACAGATAGTTTTTTGGTTTCTAATTGTTTGAATGAGAATGTCGTTTTGTTATCTTTCTTTTTAACAACAGATTTGTTTTTGTTTTTTTTCATGATGATCACCTCATTTTTACTCTTCCCAAATTACTAAAAGAAAACTCTTCGTATGTCACTCTGAACATATCGTGTTTTTGCATTAACATTCATACTTTAATTTTTTACCTACACTAAGTTATACTGAGTTATATAGGTTAAATTGACTTATTTACGTAAAAAATTTGAAACATTGTACTGTTCTATTCGTAAATTAAGATAAGTCGATTATGTGATGAGGAGTGGTGAGATGGAAGTATTAAATATAGCGAGCGTCGGTTTTTTTGTCGTTTTATTAGGAAGTCTATTTTTATTTGGGGAACTTCTAGTTAAGGTGAAAGGGATATTTGCAATCATTGGCATTGGAATTATGGCAACATATTTTTCTTTTCATATTACACCTGGTTCTGGCATGGGAGTTTGGGTTGCGCTCCTTTATATTATTGGTATATTGCTATTGGTGATTGATGGTAAGTTTGTTTCAGATGGGACTTTAGCAGCACTCGGAATATTAATGATGATATTAGGTATTGCCATTCCAACACCGAACATCATCTACGGTTTTCTTGTTTCAATGGCATTACTACTTGGTGCCGGTGCTTCTACTTTATTTATTAAAGTTTTTCCGCCTAGAAATTTGTGGAGTAAGATGACATTGAAGGACCGATTAACCGGAGATTTAGGTTACAATTCTTTAAATGAATCGTATAAAGAGCTAATCGGAAAAGAAGTTGTAACAACGACACCATTCCGACCGATTGGAACGATCAAATATGAAGGTAAATATTATTCTGCTACGAGTGATAGTCAATGGTTAGATGCTGGAACAAAGGTGAAGGTTGTTGCTGTTGATGGTACACGAATTGTTGTGAAAAAAGAGGAAGAAGAATAAAAACGTATTAATTTAGATTGGTCTAGAAATTAAAAGAAGCTGTCCCATAAGTGTTAGGCACTTACGGGACAGCTTTTCTTATATAACTTATAATCATATTTGAAATTTAGTTCATTGTATCTTCATCTTTAGGCTTTGGTATCTCTCTAAAGATTAAAAAGAGCATAATAATTGCTACTAGCCAATACAGTGTGAAAGAAAAAGGAATATAAATGTATAGGGAATCTGTAATCGCAAAAAATACAGTAGGTAAGGTAACTGCATAGGCTGATAAAATCCAAACCTGTTTATATGGTATAGTAATTCCGGCATTTTTCTTAAGGATTAAACCTATGAAAGAAAGAACAAAAATACCGATGTATTTTAGAGCAGTTAATACAACATACAAAATAAGGACTATGATACTGATAATAAGTGGTAATAAGCTAACGATTGATTCAGTCAGTTCTTCTAGTTGGCCTTTTGTTAAGTTAATGTTACCAAATTCCCGATAACGAAATGATTCGGTAACTCCATCAGTAATTAATATTGCTTCTGTTTCTAATAAAGCAATGGCTTGTCTGTACTGTTGTTCCACATCGTAAGCAGTTAATGTGCCTGTCGTATCGAAAACAAAATTATCCCCATCGATTTGAATGTGCATTGGCTCATCTAAATCTGAGGTTAAAATACTATTATTAAGCTCGAAATATGGTAGTTCGTTTTCAAGTACTTCTTGAAACTGGTTAACTGTAGTTGAAACCGTAGACCCTAGGTGAAAGGCAGCTACCGAAAATGTTATTAACATTAAGAGGAATACATATAAAATCGTTTTTCCAATCCCTTGAAAGCGAAACTTAGCGATCGTCTCTGGGGAATATAGACTTTTAATAAATTGTTGAAATATATTCATTTTTATCTCCTTTGTGTTAAGTTTCTCTAACTAATTGACTAGTGTATATTTTAACGAATTCTAGGCTAATGAACAAGTTAACATTTAAGGTGTTAATAATTAATAAACAACCAAGAATAGAAGTGTATGGCAAGGTTGTTTAAGTAATAAGTACAACATGTATTTAAAATCTTTACAAAATCTTTACAAAAGGTTAATAATCAATCAACATTTGAACAGTACGATTGTAGAGGATTGTCGAAACAGATATAAACATTCGAAGGGGCGAGAATTTTGGACGTACAATCAATTATTTTTACGTTTTTAGGTGGACTTGGAATATTTTTATTTGGAATTAAGTTTATGGGGGATGGCCTACAAAAAGTTGCGGGGGATCGACTAAGAGATATTTTAGATAGGTTTACTTCTAACCCAATTATGGGGGTGATTGCAGGACTTGTTGTGACAGTTGCCTTACAAACAAGTACAGGGACAACCGTATTAACAATCGGACTTGTAAATGCAGGGTTTATGACTTTACACCAAGCAATCGGTGTTATTATGGGGGCGAATATCGGAACAACCGTTACGGCTTTCATTATCGGTTTTAAAATTCAAGCCTACGCATTACCGATTATATTTATTGGAACTTTTTTCATTTTCTTTATTAAAAATAAAAAGGCACATAACTATGGACAAGTTATTTTTGGATTTGGAGCTTTATTTTTCGGTTTAAGTTTAATGGGTGACGCAATGAGACCGTTAAGAGATCTTCAAGCTTTCACTGATTTGACCATTAGTATGAGTGAAAATCCGATTTTAGGAGTATTTATTGGTACAGCATTCACCGTTGCTGTCCAAAGTTCCTCAGCATCGATTGGTTTATTACAAACTTTATATGAGCAAGGTGCCATGGATTTGTGGGCGGCACTTCCGGTATTGTTTGGGGATAATATTGGAACGACAATTACTGCGATTATTGCATCCATTGGTGCATCAATAGCTGCAAGACGTGCAGCTTTAACGCACGTTATTTTTAATTTAATTGGAACTGTTATTATTTTATTATTACTAATACCGTATACACACTTTATAATATATATTAGTGAGATTTTACAGTTAAATCCGGCGATGCAAATTGCCTTTGCTCACGGGATCTTTAATACGGCGAACGTTTTAGTTCAATTACCATTTGTTGCGATACTCGCAATCATTGTAACAAAATTAATTCCTGGTAAAGATTCGGCAATAGAATATAAAGCTCAACATTTAGACCCATTGTTCATTCAGCAATCTCCAGTTATTGCTTTAGGGCAAGCGAAAAAAGAAGTACTAAGAATGTCTGAATTCGCGGAACAAGGTTTGCAAGAAGCAAATCAATATTTGAAAACAAAACAAAAGAAACATGCAGAATTAACCGTTCAGTTTGAAGATGCAATTAATAACTTAGATAGAAAAATTACCGACTATTTAGTTTTAATATCTGCAAAATCATTATCAGCTCAAGATTCTGAAATGCACTCGATGCTTATGGATACTATACGAGATATTGAGCGTGTCGGTGACCACATGGAAAATATCGTTGAACTTATTGACTATCAAATTACAAATAAAGTAACGATGTCAGATAAAGCAATTCAAGATTTAGATGAAATGTTTAATTTAACGATTTCTACGTTACAACAAGCAATTAAAGCATTAGAAAATAATGATATCGTTGAAGCTCGTTCGGTAGTATTAAAAGAAGAAAAAATTGATAAGATGGAACGCAAGCTTCGTAAAAATCATATTTTAAGAATTAATGAAGGAAATT
>SKOL01000632.1 GCA_007120055.1 Anaerobacillus sp. | reverse complement strand
CACGAAATTCGCCAATCAGACTCCATTAAAATAAAAAAAGTGCAAGTTGCAAAAATACAACTCGCACCCAAAAGCTCAAACCTTTAAACTAAATCCTAAACCTGAATTATCATTCATCATCCTTAGCTGTATAACAAAGCGCCAACTCACCTAATAGCTTAGCTGATACTAGCAATGCTTTCTCGTCGAAATCAAATTTAGGGTGATGATGTGGATATGCTGTTTCTGCTAACGGGTCTTTGGCGCCTGTAAAGAAAAAAGCTCCTTTAACATGATGTAAATAATAAGCGAAATCTTCACCACCCATTTGTGGTTCCATATCTTCGACTTCTGTGACGTCGGGTATGCCACTTGCTAACTGTGCAACTTGCATCGCTTCTTCGTGATGATTAACCAGTGCCGGGTAACCTTTTTTATAAACTAAGGTTCCTTTTACATCGGCTGAAAGGCATACTCCATCTACGATTCTTTGAATCTCTTTTTCGATTAATGACTGGACCTTTTCGTCAAAAGAGCGCACAGTACCGATAATTTCAGCAGTATCGGCAATGACATTAAAGGCGTTTTTTGCTTCGAAAGAGCCGACAGAAACTACAGCGGATTCCATTGGATTAACACGACGACTGACAATTTGTTGAAGTGCTGTAATAATTTGCGCGCCAACCACTATTGAATCTTTTGTTTCATGTGGTTTTGCCCCGTGACCACCTTGGCCTTGGATCGTAATTTCGAAACGATCAGCAGCTGCCATGATCGGACCACTTTTATATTGGATTGTTCCAGTTGGGACTGTCGCCCAAAGGTGTGTCCCGAAGATGTAATCAACACCATCTAAGCAACCGTCTTCAATCATCGGCAGTGCGCCACCTGGTGCTAACTCTTCTGCATGTTGGTGAATAAAAACGATTGTACCTGATAATTCATCTTTAACAGAATTTAACGCTTTTGCTAAGCCAAGTAAACTTGCAGTATGTCCATCATGGCCGCAGGCGTGCATAACTCCTGCGTTTTTAGACTTATAGGGTACGTCTTTTTCGTCTTGGATTGGTAAAGCATCAAAATCTGCTCTTAATGCTACTGTTTTGCCAGGGTGTTTTCCTTTAAGTATAGCGATTACGCCACGTCCACCGACTTGTTCTTTTACTTCATGACCAAGCTTTCGGTGATAGTCGGCAATTAACTTCGGAGTTTCAACTTCCTGAAATGAAAGTTCAGGATATTCATGGAGATGGCGCCGTAGTGAGACCATTTCTTTGTAATTTTCCTCTATAAAAGTAAATAGTTTTTCTTTCATCAAATTCCTCATTTCTCTAAGTTGTATTTTAGCCATTTTCTATAGGACTTTTAAAAAATGGGACTGTCCCGAAACAAAGTGTCAGACACTTGTGGGACAGCCCCTAAAAGAGCATTAATTCTTTATTCAACAATTTGTCAAAAAATCCTGCTAATACTTAAATATTAAAAGGGATAAATTGCGCTAACCACCCAGAAATTCTAGCGAATAACCCAGTGTATAATAGGATACCGAGAATAACCATGATTACCCCACTAACCTTTTGAATAATCGGAATGAACTTATTGATTTTTTTAATTTTGTTTAACGACTTTGAATATAAAAGGGCAACAAGGATAAATGGAATTCCAAGGCCGATAGAGTAAACAAGTAATAAAAGCATTCCAGAAGCCATCGTTCCTGTTTGAGCAGATAAAATTAAAATTGACGAAAGTGCAAGTCCGATACATGGTGACCAGCCTGCTCCAAATACGAATCCAAACCCTACAGATCCAAAAAAGCTCGTCGTTTTTTTCGGTTTAGAGTTAAGTCTTTTTTCGCTCATTAACATTCTAAAAGAAAAAATTCCGTACATTTGCAAGCCTAGTACGACAATGATAATACCGCCAACTTTTTCAAGAAGTTCACGATTTTTCATGAACAATTGACCGAATGCTGTAGCGGAGGCTCCAAGTAATAAGAAAATAATCGTAAAGCCGATAATAAATCCGATACTTCTAGATAAAATAATTTTTTTGTCTACATTTAGTTGGTTGTTCGATACCGATGTGCCTGTTAGTTGAGCTAAATAAGCTGGTACTAACGGAAAAATACAAGGAGATAAAAAAGAAATAATACCCGCAAATAAAGCAATCCATATCGAAATAAACGTAAATTCAGTAATTTCCAAAGCTAACACCTCTTATAAAATAAAATTTTTAAATGATGAAATTTTAATGAATTTCATAATGCTTATTTAACGCCGGTAGGTTTCTACAACTAGTTAAGTTAAACCGTTATGAAATTCACTCAGATAAAACTTCTAAAGAACTCATTCGATTAATTAATACCGTACATAGTAATTGTACATTCTTTCCTCCATTTTATCATGGACAAATGTTAACAATCTAAAAACAATTTTGTAACTTTATGATATCTCGCTCGTATATTAAAGAAAAGTGCAAAAATGTTCTATATTTGTCGAACCTACGTTAAAATATAAAGAATAGTAACTTCAAAGCTACGAAACTAAACTTTCAATCACTCAAAACTCAAAACTCACAAAGGAGGGCTTTTGATGCGTATGAAAAAGAAGCTCATGATTGGGGCATTACTTTTGTCAATCATGACAGTATTAAGCTTTTCTATTTATATGACGGTTATTTTAATTGGAAATTATAAAATCGATAATAAAAAACTTGTGATGGATGCAACTACTACTCTAGTAAATGAAGATGGCGAAGTCATTACGAAATTATTCAATGAAAATCGTCATATCGTTCCAATCTCAAATGTCCCACAACATGTGCAAGACGCCTTTGTCGCAATAGAAGATGCACGCTTTTATGATCACCGTGGTATAGATTTTCGGGCGATTGGACGAGCTGTATATCGCGATATTATTGCTCGTGCGAAAGTGGAAGGTGGCAGTACGATCACACAGCAATTAGTGAAAAATACGTTTCTTTCAAATGAAAAAACATGGATGAGAAAAACGAACGAAGTGTTAATTGCGATGAATATAGAGCGACGTTATAGTAAACAAGAAATTCTCGAAATGTACTTAAATCGAATTTATTTTGGTCATGGTGCATACGGGATTCAAGCAGCATCGAAATTATATTTTAATAAAGATGTAAATGAGTTAACCGTCGAGGAAGGAGCGCTTCTTGCCAGTTTGCCAAAGGCACCTAATACTTTTTCACCATTTAATAACCTTGAATTAAGTCAACAAAGAAGAAACCTTACATTAAGTGTGATGGAACAAAGAGGGTATTTAACGGCAGAGGAAGTTGTTCGACTGCAAGGGCGGGCAATTCAAGTTGATAATGATAAAATATCAGAAAATCCAGCTTACTTAACTTATATTGATATGGTGTTAGAAGAAGCGGAAAGTCGTTATCAACTGACGAGTGCTGAAATTTTAAGAGGGGGATATACGATAGTTGTCCCGATGGATCTCCACTTGCAACAAATAGCTTATGAAAAATTTCAAAATGAAGACTATTTCCCGGAAAACGGACCTGACCAAGACGTTCAAGCTGCACTCGTTCTTTTAAACAATGAAACAGGTGGAGTCGCGGTTGCTCAAGGAGGGCGAGATTACGTACGAAGAGGATTAAACCGTGTGAACGTTCGAAGGCAGCCAGGTTCGACGATAAAGCCGCTAGTTGTATATAGTCCAGCATTAGAGACAGGAGCATACCAACCTTACTCGTTACTCAAAGATGAGCTGATTGACTATGATGGTTATGAGCCACGCAATTATACGAACCATTATGATGGAGTGGTAACGATGTATGAAGCGATTAAAGATTCGGCGAATGCTCCTGCAGTTTGGCTTCTTAATGAACTTTCTGTTGATGTAGGAAAAACCTATTTACAACAGATGAATATACCAATTGAAGAAGATGGTTTAGCACTTGCTTTAGGTGGTATGACAGAAGGGTTAACACCGCTTGAACTTGCTACAGCTTATCGTCCTTTTGCCAAAGCGGGAAAAATGGTAGAGCCCTTCTTTATCTCGAGAATTTATGATCGCAATGGTGAAAAAATTGAAAAGGCCGATACGATTGAACGAGAAGTTGTTTCAGCTCAAACGGCGTGGTATATGACGCGAATGCTCGAAGCAGTCGTTAGTGATGGAACCGGACGACACGGAGAGGTTGATGTAGCGTTAGCTGGAAAAACAGGGACTACTTCTTTTACTGAAGTCCCTGGTGCAGCAAGAGATGCTTGGTTTGTTGGATATACCCCTGAAGTCGTAGGTGCTTTATGGGTAGGCTTTGATCGAACCGATCAAAATCACCATTTAACGGTGGGGAGTTCTTATCCTACGAGATTATTTAAAGAAATTATTAATGAAAAAGATGGAGACACGAATGCCCTTGCTTTTTCAAAACCAGAAAGTGTCGTAGATCTTGAACCACCTGTTCGCCTGGTAGAAATTAACGATTTACAAGCTGCTTTAACATTCAGAGGCTTAGGTATAAATGTTCAGTTAAATTGGACAACATCTTATGATGAACGCTTGCGCTACAATATTTATGAAGTGACTGAGCGAGGCAGATTATTAAAAGTCGGTCAAGTTGAAGGGGCGGGTGAGTATGTCGTCCGTGGCGTAAATTTATTTTCGATGAAAGATTACGTCGTTAAACCATACAATCCACAAACAAATATCGAAGGAAATGCTTCAAACCGAGCACAAGCAAGTTTTTCATTAT
>SKOL01000699.1 GCA_007120055.1 Anaerobacillus sp. | reverse complement strand
TTCCAATTGCGGTTAATAAAAACCCCCAACCAAGTGTTAGCTGCTCAATAATGAGGTAATTTGTACATAATTGGACCGGTGAAAAAATATAAAGGAAACCCATCCCTAAAAAAGTAACTGTAAAAATAAAAATGACGCTATTCTTCCTAAACTCGTTAATTTTTTTCCAACTGTCTCGTAACGGAACACCTGCTAAGAAAGGTAAACTAATAAATTTAAAAATTTCCACACTTTGTACTGTGAGGGCTTCATCCATCGTTCTCGGCAATAGCCAGTAGGAGATAATGATCATGAACAAAAAAATTCCTGGAATGCCAGTACGATTCCACTTTTTAAAAAAGTGGGGAAATCGCTGTTTAAAGAAAGGTGCCATTAATAATCCAGCGATGATAAGCATTGGCATTTGCATATGCATATGAATGACCATGATTGATTCCATAAAACTAGCAACAGGGGGTATAGCTAAGAAAACAAATAGTGCTAAACCAAATTTAAATTGGTCCATAGCTTTACGCCCCCTTATCGTTTTCTAGGATTGATATAACTGTATTGGTTGCTTGTTCTGGCTTCGTATAATCCATAACATCTATTAAAGTTCCTTGTCTATCAACGAGATAAAATGCCGAATTATGAGCAAAATTTCCGTATTCATCTGGTATAACGATGACTCCAAATTCATTTAACAGACTATTTAGTTCAGATTGGTTTGGTATTCTTGCCATCCTCCATGTTTTTCCATCACTGTTAAAATAATCTTTATATCTATCTAAGGTGGCAGGGTTATCTGTCTCTGTATCGAAACTTATACTTAAGAAGACAATGTCTTCTTCAAAAAACTGTTCAGGAATACGTTCGTATACCTCTGCCATGTTTGCTTCTAATTGCCAGCAGACTGTAGGACAAGTTGTATACATAAATGTAATAAATACATATTTATTTTCGAATTTAGAAAAAGGGTAGATTTGAGCATTGCTATCCTCAAATGTTACATCAGGAAATTGAGGTTGATCTTTCATTAATTGATTTACTCTTGCGGTTTCAGCCGTAAATGCACGAAAACCATCCGTTCCTACATAAAACAATATACATCCAAATAACAAAACAACTATGATCGCAATTGTATTATCCCGATTTTTTTTCATTTAGGACACTTCCTAAATTATGATTTTCAAACTATAAACATACTAAATTAAGAGGAAAGAGATAGCCAAAGTTTAAAGCTATCTCTTTGCTAAACTACCAAGTTCTAAATGGTGGCGACCCGGGCGGTGCGTTAACAATCATATCAACGATAGGGACAACATAGGCCATTGCGACGACAATTATCATGAGAACAACCCAGACGCCCCATCTTTCTGTCCAATAACCAGACACATCCCTAGACTCTTTTTCTGCAATTGGGAATTCTGTTTGTCCCTTTGGGGCAAAGAACATCAAATGAATGACTGCGTACACTTGGATCAGAACGCCAATTAGTAGGAGTACAGCGCCAACACCAATAGCCATCATGTATGGATCCCATCCAAGTGCTGCTGCGTGATCCCCATAAGTTGTATAAGAAGTTCTTCGTGGTGAACCTAATAGTCCAGCCGTGTGCATCGCGAATGTCATAATAATCATAGCAGCAGACCAAATGATCGTTTGAATTACACCTAATTTGTTCATTTGTGGAGTTAAAACGCGTCCTGAAAGATAAGGAATTAACCAGTAACTAATTCCAAAGAACGTCATGACGACAGACATTCCAAGTGTTAAATGGAAGTGCCCAACAACCCACATTGTGTTATGAACAACTGAATTTAATTGAAAAGTCGTTTGAGCAATACCGCCTGCACCTGCTGGAATAAAGGCAAGCATCGCAATGAAGGGTGCTAGGAAACGAACATCGCCATAAGGCAATTTTTTCAGCCAACCAAAAGTACCTTTACCACCTTTTCTTCTACCAGTACGTTCCAAGACTACAAATAGTGCGTATGCGGTCATTAAAGATGGAAAACCAATCGCCAAACTCATAAATACATGCATATATTTGATCGAATCTGTAATACCAGGATCAACGATTTGGTGATGGAAACCACCAGTAATATTCATAATGACTAGAGCAATAACTACGACTCGAGTTAACGTATCATTCCAAAGCGTCCCGCCAATCACTCTCGGTACAATCACATACCAAGCAGATACTGCTGTCAAATACCAAATATTAACCGCTGTATGTCCAAATGCCCAGAAAAGCGTCCGTGCTAACATTACATTGATCGTATCAACCCATCCAAGTGACCAAGGAATAATAAGGAACAGAACTTCTACTGCAACAAAAGCTGTTGCACCTACTAGTAAAACAAATGCGCCTGTTGCAAAAAATGAGAGAATTGGAAGGTGTTGACCTTTATGTCTTTTTCTCCAATTTGCTACTTGAATAAATGCTCCAAAACAACACATCCATATACCTAATACAACAAATACTAAGCCAAAATAGAAGATCGGATTCGCTTTCATCGGTGGATAAAATGTGTACAATACGGATGCTTCGTTCATTAATACCATAACAACAACTAATAAGGTACCGAACATACTTAACCCAAAACCAATCCATGCCATCTTTCTAACCTTAGGAAGAAGACCACCTAATGTGTGTGAAAGTGCTGAGTAAAAATAACCAATCATGAAGAACCCGGAAAAAATAACGACTAACATTAAACCGTGAGCAGTAAGAACTTGATAATAGTTAAGCCATGATGGCAGTTCTAAAAGCCCTGCTCGGTTTATACCTTGTAGTAATCCAAAAAGTCCGCCAAGAAGTAATGCAATAAATGCTACTAATAAATATGATTTCGTTAACTTAGCGTCATCTGGGTTTACCCCCAACATTTCATTTGCTTTATCATTTAACGTCTGTGTGTTTATTACATCCAATTTCATTCACCCCTTTACTTAACTGTAATTGTTGTGGCCATATGCTGATGACCAGCTCCGCAATATTCATTACATAACACTAAATATTCACCTGGTTCATCAAATGTTTGCGTAATATTTAATATATGCCCTGGCATGACCATTCCGTTGGCGTTCGTGTCTACAATTTGAAAGCCATGGACAACGTCTTTTGAAGTTAATTTGAAATGAACAGTAGAGCCAGCTGGTATTTCAATGTCCATTGGTGTAAAACTAAAGATTTGTAATGTCATAACCACTTCGTACTCATTTTCCCCAATTTGTTTTATCCCGGGTTCATCAAATGGGGCTATCTCGTTTACTCTTTGTGGGTCAATCTGTTCCATTCCCCCCGGGGGTGCCATGCCTAGTGCAAATGCATGGTAGCCTGTTGCGATCATAAATAGTAAGATCATTCCAAAACTTAAAGTAAGCCAAACTTTTTCTGATTTATGCATTATTCTGATCCCCTTTCTATACTCTAGCTAAATAAAATCCGTATAAAGTTACATAAGAAATTAAAATGACCAAACCGACAATTCCAACCCCAAGTGCTGTGCCTTTAAGAGAAGTTTCTTTCTTTTGATTTTCCTTTTTATCCGTTTTTATAGCTCCCATTGATTTTAAACCTCCTCTTTGTTGATACCTCCATTTTAATTGATAATGATAATCGAGTAAGTGACAATAGTCACCTTAACACTATGCAGAGAGTGTTAAGGTTGTACGAATTAATTCAAATATAGGTTAGAAGGGATTATTAATTAATTGAAATGAAATAGTTAAGTGCCTGGCACTTAACTTTCAGTCTGGTGAGGGAGTTGAGATGTCTGTGAAAATAGAAGACAATCAGCTGCATTTTAAGAATGAGGGAATCACATATAAGATGAGGCTAGTAGGGGAGCATTTATTTACCGTTGAAATGAACGAATCAGAAAAACCGATTCGATTCTTAATTTAATGAAAATAATGAAATGTATGGTTATTCCTAGGTGTTCGTCAAATATTGAAGGAAAAAGTAAAAGAGGAAGTATAAATTAAAAAACGAGGGTGTTCCAAAAAAGTGTCAGACACCGTTCTTACGCGTGGTGTCTGACACTTTTGGCACCTCTTTAATGTGCCTAATTATAATTAAAAGCTACCTTTTCTTGGAAACATCTGCATTTTTAGCTAAAAGTTCAACTTGAACATGTACGGTGTTTCTATCCGTACGTTCTACACTTATGATTTTTCCTTTCCTCCCTTTAATTTTAATCCCTGCACCTTCTTCAGATAAGATCTTCCTTTTCATAAAAATTGACATTAACCATTTGCCTCACCCATTTCATCTAAGCTTTTAAGTATCTTACGTATGAAATATATGATGACATTTTCAATTTAATTCTAATGAGTTCATTCAATCACTGTTAGAGTTGTATCAGTGGAGATCAACTATTGAATTAACTCCGATTGCAGCCTTCCTTCGAAATATTATTCATAATTGAATACTTTAGGCATTCAAGACAAAAAAGTTAAGCGCTCTTCGTTTAACTTTTTTTGCTTCATTCCGTATAGATTTTTATATCACTAGTTTCCATGGAACATTTCTGTGAAACAAGTATTTTCGGGGAGTGACACGGCTTAATTATTATAAAACATTCATTAGTTCCAATTTACTATATGCAAAAAAATAATTTGGAGATTGGCGATAAGGTGACGATTACGAACAAGTCTTTCGAAAAAGAATTTACCGTAAGTCATTTTGTTCGTGATGCCTTGATGAACCCTGCCATCATTCATTCAAAACGCTTTC
>SKOL01000201.1 GCA_007120055.1 Anaerobacillus sp. | reverse complement strand
TCTTCAGGATGCTTGTTGTCCATACTAAATTTGCCTTTAACAAATTGATAGGCAACGTCGGCATTATGCTCAAGAAATCTTTTTATATCAGGGTCGGCATGGAAACGTTGTGGTGTATAAAGTGATTCGTAAGGGCTGGTCCCTTTCGTGATTAAGTCTGATAACACCATTCCAGCAGCTGTTCCGCTCGTCATCCCCCATTTACGATAGCCTGTGGCAATGTAAATGTTTTTAGAGCTAGACGTATATTGTCCGATATAAGGGATTTTATCTAATGTATAAATATCTTGCGCTGACCAGCGGTAATGAATGTCTGCTAGGCCGAGCACTTCCTTGCCAAAATCAGCAAGCGCTTCATAATGCTGCATTGTATTAATCCCGTGGCCTACTTTATGACTTTCGCCGCCGAGGAGAAGTAAGTTACTTGTGCCGATTGGTGTTGAGCGAACAGACCGCGATGGCGATTCAGCGCTTAAATACATGCCACCAGGATATGGTTCATCACTTTTTACAGCAACTACGTAAGAACGTTCTTGGTACATTTTTGAAAAATAAAAGCCAGCAGCATCGTAAAACGGGTAATGTGAACAGCAAATCACTTGTTTGCTCGTAATCGTTTTTCCATTACGGCTCATTACTTTCGGTTGAGTTCCTTCTTCAATATCAACAGCTGTCGTATTTTCAAAAATTTGTCCACCGTTTTGTTGTATAGTTTCGACGAGCCGAAGTAAATATTTTAACGGATGGAATTGGGCTTGCCCTTTCATTACCAGCGCTTTTTTCATCGGAAGTTGTTTGAATGGCATACTGTCTACAGTATCACCAGGGATTTTCAATTTTTCATAAGCCCTTGCTTCATTATCAAGTTTACTTAATTCTTGATCGCTGTTCGTATAAATGTAGGCATCGTGCTCTTCATAGTCGCAATCAATGTTCAGTTGACCGATCGTATTTTTAATAAAAGCGCGGGCTGAGTCTGTGGCATTATAATACATTTTTGCCTTCTCTTCACCAAAGTGATTGATAAACTCATCGTAAATGAGTCCGTGCTGGGAAGTGATTTTTGCTGTCGTATGTCCTGTCGTTCCGATTAAAATAGAGCCAGCATCAATTATTGTCACTTTTACACCTTCAAGTGAAAGTAAGTAACCGGCGGTAATTCCGCTTATTCCTGCACCGATGATCGTCACGTCGGTCGTCATATTTTCGTTTAAAGGTGGGAAGGAAGGAAGTGTTAAGCTTTGATGCCAATAAGGATCTGGAAATTGTGGCCAATGCATATTTGTCATAGTTATATCCTCCAAATTATAGTTACAAGGCTATTTTTTCCTAAAATTAAAAAACAATTAATGAATTTGATATTGTCGCCATTAAGTATCTATATGTAGTTGCGTTAAACCTCTCGCACTACATATAGTTTGATATAGCTCATTTTAGGTGATTATGAAATTCACTCCAATGTTAGAAAAATCGGTGGATTCTTTTTAGTGGTAGATGTAAAATAAAAAAATACGTTTAAAAGGTGGTAGATAGCATGATTTTTTTCGATATTGACGGAACACTTCTAAATGAAGATAAACAATTACCGGTCTCAACTAAAAAAGCTATTGAGCAGTTAAAGAAAAGTGGGCATAAAGTAGCTATTGCTACAGGGCGTGCGCCATTTATGTTTAAAGAGTTACGTGAAGAACTAGGAATCGATACGTTTGTCAGTTTTAACGGACAATACGTTGTTGCTGAAGGCGAAGTGATTTATAAAAATCCTCTTCATAAAGAAACATTAAAATCATTGATGGAATATGCAGAAAGCAACGAACATGCATTAGTGTTTATGGATCATGAAGATATGAAGGCAAACATTGAGCACCATTCAAATATCGAAGAGAGTATTGGCACTTTAAAATTCGAACATCCGAAGTTTGATCCTGAATACGTGAACGATCGTGAAATTTATCAAACGCTTCTTTTTGTTGAAGATGGGTTAGAAAAACATTATGTCGATACCTTTGATCAATTTCATTTTATTCGGTGGCACCCTGTATCTACGGACATTTTGCCAGCGGGTGGCTCAAAAGCAAAAGGTATTGAGCATGTCATTCGTCATTTAGGGTTAGCTAGTGATCAAGTGTATGCTTTTGGTGATGGGCTTAACGATATTGAAATGTTGAGTTTTGTTGAGAATAGCATTGCGATGGGGAATGCCCATGAAAAGGTGAAAGCATCTGCTAAGCATGTAACGAAGCATGTTGATGAGGATGGAATCGAGCACGGCTTGAAGTTAGTCGGTTTGTTGAAATAGCATTATTGAGCTAAAATTTCCACAAACTAATTAGGGTTGTCTCAAAGTGAAGTGTCAACCACTTATGAGACAGCCCTTACTTTAACAATGATCAGGAAATTGTCGATTTGCTCGCGCTCTTAAAGCTACTGTCTATCAATTGCCAAGCTTTTGCCATCCTGCTTCTTTAGGGTGGCGTAACGCTTCAAGTACTTTTTGCGCTTCATAGCCAATAGAAAAATCATACAACTCGGCCGCTTCACCGTTCACAGCTTTCACGAATTCTGATACTAAAGTTTTTCCGTTCGCCTCAGCGACTTCCAACTCTTCTAAAGGATCACCAGTTTTTGCACCGAGTAACTGGCGCCAGTTACGCAGCATGAGCGTACCTTCGCTCCCGTATGCAGCAAACTCTAAATGCTCTTCACCACCGATGTTAGCTAAACCATCAATGAGCACCGAAGTTCCATCTGCCAGCTTCATCTCTGCAATAATCCCGTTTTCGCACAAAGTTGGGTCATCAGAAAACTGTAACTGAGAACGTACTTCGGAAATTGGGCCAAAAATTCGTTGTGTAGCTTGGATCCAGTGGACACCAACTTCTAAAACATAGCCCCCTTGCTCGCGACCTGCAACCCAGTCACTCTGTTGCCAAAGTCGTGGCCAGTGAGGAAAATGCATTTTTAAATTAATACGACGTAAATCACCGACATACCCATCACTAATTAATCGTTCAAACTGTTGCAAACTTGCTTGATAATTTAAAGGGAAATGCATCGCATGAACGAGTCCACTTTTTTCAACCGCCTGTAACATTCGTTCCGCTTCTTCCACTGAGTTTGCTAACGGCTTTTCACATAAAATGTGCTTTCCAGCTTCTATCGCTGCTAATACAACTTCCTCATGAAATTTAGGGGGAACTGCAACATAAACCGCATCAAGCTCATCGAAACTTAACAATTGACGATAATCTTCATAAGTTGCTTCCACTCCGTATGTATGAGACATCTCTTCTAAGCGCTTACGAGAAGTGTCACAAAATGCTGACACAACAATATCATCACGCTCTGCAAAAATTTTCATTAAGCGCTCACCAACAGCTCCTAGTCCAATTATGCCAATATGTATTACTTTCTTTGTCATTTTCATCAGCTCCTTGTAATCTTTACTAACTGATATTTTTAGCCACGTATAGTTACCATTTTCATTTTAGAGGTTATCCAATAAGTATGCTAGCCTCGTAGCTTCAGAAAAATCAATCTCCGAATAAAAATCACAAACTATGTTTTAAATATACAGTTAGTTGAATGAATTTCATAATTACCTCAGAGGAGCTACATCAAACTACATTTTGTTGGAAGTTTTTAGATCCAACAAAATGTAGTATCGTAGTAGCGGAAAAAAAGACATTATGAAATTCCGTTAACCTATTATATAATAAAAATTTCTAGGAAAAATCAGCATTGAGCTATTATTATATAAGAGGTGAAAACATGGAACAACATCAACAAAATATCAAAAAAGCAAACGAAAATATTGAAAAAATAAAAGATAAAGTCGCAAAAAATCATTGGCGTCCTGAATACCATGTCGCTCCTCAAGCATTTTGGATGAACGACCCGAATGGATTTATTTATTATAAAGGTGAATACCACATATTTTATCAACACCATCCGTACTCTCCTAAATGGGGGCCGATGTATTGGGGACATGCCAAAAGTAAAGATTTAGCCAATTGGGAGCACTTGCCGATTGCTCTTGCACCAAGTGAAGAGTACGACAAAGATGGATGTTTTTCTGGAAGTGCGATTGAAAAAGACGGAAAAATGTATTTGATGTACACAGGAAACGTCTGGACGGGGCCGAACCAAGACACTGACTTAAAACAAGTGCAATGTCTTGCGGTAAGTGAAGACGGGGGCAATTTTGAAAAATTAGCTGAAAATCCTGTAATTTCAGGAACTCCACAAGGAAATATTCATCCTTTCCATATTCGCGATCCTAAAGTATGGAAACGCGGTGACTACTATTACTGTGTTCTAGGTTCAAAAACGAACGAAGAAAAAGGACAAATTATATTATACCGCTCGAGAAATTTAATAGACTGGGAATTTCTAAACATTGCTGCAAAAGGGGAAGGTAACTTCGGATTTATGTGGGAATGTCCAGATCTTTTTCACTTAGAAGGGAAAGATGTGCTCGTGATGTCGCCACAAGGGGTAAAGCCTGAAGGCGATTTATATCATAACTTACATCAAGCAGGTTATATTTTAGGAGATTTAAATTACGATAATGGAACATTTACTCTTGAACCTTTCCAATTACTCGATTACGGCTTTGATTTTTACGCACCACAAACGACCGTCGATGACAAAGGTCGTCGTATTTTAATCGCCTGGATGGCGATGTGGGAAAGTGAGATGCCAGAGCAAGAGTATGACTGGGCGGG
>SKOL01000750.1 GCA_007120055.1 Anaerobacillus sp. | reverse complement strand
GCATTTCAGATGGCACTCTCTTGCCGAACGCCTCGGGAAGGTAAAAAAGGGTTAATCATTGCAGAGATCATTTCAATCCCTTTCATACTATTAGGTGTCTTATTTGGAATTGCTGCAGCAATCGTTGTACCTGATGCTGGAAGAGGACTTATTGCCTTGCCAATGTACCTAATGGAGACGTTACCAGCGCCTCTTGTAGGTCTATTCTTTTTAGGGATTTGGGCTTGTGCATTAAGCTGGGGTGCTCCTTGCCAATTTTCAGGAGCGACTAGTTTAGGTAAAGATGTCGGAAGTGCTGTGTTTCCACTTTCTACGAATGAGCAGTTGGTGAAGTATACTAAATGGTCGTTGCTTGTCCTTACTGGACTTATGATTATTTTCGGTTTGTTACGCACAGAGCAGTCCGGTTGGTGGAATATATTAGCATGGACAATGAGGAATTCTGCTACGTTTGCTCCTGTTGTTGCCGCATTATTCTGGCCACTCGTTACAAAAAGAGCAGTTATTTTATCGATGATCACTGGTTTCACTTCCGGCCTATTATGGTACCATCTTGGCGGTTGGGCCCCTAACCAATTTTATCTTGATATTCATCCAGTTTGGATTGGAATGTCCACAAATGTGTTAACGATTGTGATTGTTACACTGCTTTCTACAATAGGGCAATGGAGTATTGGGCAAGCGGATAATGCAATAAAAGGATATGCATTTACTTTATCCGGTTTGGCTTTAACAGTAATCGCAACTGTATTCTTTTCAAATTTACATCAGTTAGGGCTAATTGGCTTAGTCGCTTTCGCTGCTATTATTTCTTACTTTGTGGCTATGATCATTTTAATAAAACCTAAAGATCGTGTGAGTACGAAAGAGAAGATCGCTTAAATGTCACTGTGGCGCCCCGAAAAATCTTGTTTCACAGGATCGTTTCACAGATTGTGAATATAAAAAGAAGCGGCAATCATTTTAAGTAATGAGTGGCGTTTTTTTGGGGGAGATTCTCTCACCGGGGCCCACTGAAGTGATTATCAATAAACATTTAGGAGGAGAATTCTACTTTTATGTTGAAACCTTGTTAAAAGGAAAAGCAAAAGGATGTGAACAGATGAAAAGTGAACTTGATGTAAACTGGATGAAAGAGATTATAAAAAACATTCGCGAAGGTGTCCTTGTAGTAGATAGAAATTTAAATGTTCTATATATTAATCAGTCTGCAACAAGAATTGGCCTTCAAGTAGAAAGTATCGTTGGGAAAACATTATTTGAAGTATTTCCACTTCTGAAAAAAGAGCAAAGTACTATTTTAAAGGCTTTAAAGACAGGGTTACCGATCATTGATCAAGTTCAAACGTTTGTTACTTATCGTGGCGAAAGGAAAACAACGCTTACGTCCACTTACCCAATTAAAGTAAATAATGAAGTAATAGGGATCATCGAAATATTTGAGGATATTTCTGCATTAAGTAATCTCTCAGACCAAGTAATAGAATTACAGAAGAAGCAAAAGGTTCATTATTCACATAAAAATGAGCAAGCTAATCGTGAATTAGAGTTTTCTGAGTTTATTGGACAAAGTCCAGCTATTCTTCACTTAAAACAGCAATTGCCTGTTCTTGCTAAAAGTCCATCTCCTATATTTATTTATGGTGAAACAGGAACAGGGAAAGAAGTCGTAGTGAAAAACATTCACATGCTGGCTCATGAAAATAGACCATTAATTACTCAAAACTGCGCAGCAATTCCAGATAATTTACTAGAGTCTATTTTATTTGGAACAGTAAAGGGCAGTTTTACTGATGCGGAAAATAGACAAGGTTTATTTGAATTGGCACATGGTGGAATCTTATTTTTAGATGAAATTAATTCCTTATCAAAGCCCCTTCAAGCAAAGTTATTACGAGTTCTTCAAGAAAAGAAGGTTCGCAGAGTTGGGAGTACGAATGAAATTCCTGTAGATGTACGACTAATTGCGGCTACAAACGTTCACCCAAATGAACTACTCAAGCAAAATGAAATTCGGCAAGACCTTTATTATCGTTTAAATGTTCTTTATTTAGAATTACCTCCTTTACGTCAAAGAAGAAGTGATTTTCCTTTACTAATAGCCTATTTTCTTCAAGAATATAATGCACTTTTTGCAAAACGGGTTATTGGTATATCAAGAGAAGTAGAAGAGTATTTCGAAAGCTATGATTGGCCAGGGAATATTAGAGAGTTGAAAAATATAATTGAACGCGCAATGAATCTAGTTAATGGTGATTTAATTACACTTGAAGATATACAAACAACTCAATTTCTTTCTTTATCTAGTAATAAGGAAGAAGACTATTCTCGCACACGGTCAAAGCAATCTTAAAAAAAATCGATGGAGGAAGTTGAACTTAACTTAATTAAAAAAGAACTAAAAAGCACTGGTGGAAATATATCGCAGGCTGCAAGAAATTTAGATATTCCTCAACAGACACTAAGCCATAAAATTAAACGGTATAAGCTTGAGCGATTTGTTTTGCTAATAAAATCACTCAAATTTGAGTAGTTACTAATAAAATGTGTAGTTAAATTAGTAATTAGTAATTATAATATTTTGAAAAGTGAGATAAATTAACCATTTTAATGTTGGCATGTATCTTGCAACTACTATTTGTAAATGTGAGAGGAGTGAAAAAATGTCAACGTTTGAGTATACGGTATTACCAGAGTACGCACCACTTTATAAGCAGCTTCCATACCATTATAAAGGCTATCAAAAAGTTAGTGTTTATTGTCGAGGTAAAACGGAAGCGATTTCTAAATTTTTACCAAAGGAATTTGAGCCAGTTTCAGATGTATTTGAAGTGTTTGTCTTGAAAAATCACATTATAGAAGGGTTAGATCCATATTCAGAAGGAGGTTTGATTATTCCGTGTAAATATAAAGATAAAGTCGGTGCTTGTATGTCATTTGAATATGTAGATACAGATGATGCTTTGTGTGCTGGGCGTGAGATTTGGGGTTATCCTAAAAAGCTAGGAGAGATAGCATTTGAAGAAAGTGGTCAAACGATTAGAGGTACGGTACGAAGAAAAGGGAAAACTATTATAGATATTCATTTTAATGAATCAACGGTAAATTTTAAGACACCAGTTATGTTCCCTAGACTTCAAGTGAAAAGAATGCCTCATCCTGAAAAATATGGAACAGATATTAATTGGATTATTCAAAATGAATTTGAAAATGCCATTATTCATAAAAAGGTATTTGGTGAAGCTACGTTAACATGGGAACAGTCTTTAGATGATCCTCTATATGAATTAGGCCCAATTGAAGTGATCGGTGCTGTTTATGTAAAGGGAGATTTTACTCTATCTTACGGAAAAGTATTAGAGAAAATTGATCATATGACTTTATCTTCGTCAACATAAAAAAGGAGGAATTTTAATGGAGAACATTGGTTTAATCTGGTTCCTATATGTAATAACTCCGATAGCCGGTCTTTTGATCACTTGGATCCTTTCTAAAAAAATTGTCAGTAAGGAGGATGCCGAATGATACCAGTATTTATTTCCTACCTTATTGTGGTTTTTGTCATTGGTATAGTAGCAGAAAGATATATTTCAAAAAGTGAAGAGGGTTATTATTTAGGTGATCGAAATTTCGGACCGATAGCTACTGCAATAAGTGCAGGTGCGACTGATACGAGTGGGTGGATTTTTATTGGCGCAGCTGGCTATGCTTATGCAGCTGGAATATCAACGATGTGGATGTTACCAGGTTTTATTGTCGGTTATTTATTAAACTGGTTCGTAGTCGCCCCGCGTTTTAGACGTTCTGGAAAGAAGCTTGGGGCATTAAGTTTAGCCGATTATTTTGGAAAACGATTAACCGATCGGACGAACTTAATAAAAATTACAGCTAGTATCATTATCATTGTATTTTTTGTAGCATATATGGCTTCACAACTTACTGCTGCAGGAAAAGCCTTAGATTCTATCATTGAATTTGATTACTCATTTGGACTTATTCTGTCAGCGGCATTTGTCATTGGTTATGCGATATTTGGTGGTTATCGATCAGTAGTTTGGACGGATGTTACACAAGGATTCATTATGTTAGTTGTATTAATTATTTTTCCGCTTTATATGATTTTATTTAAACTCGGCGGTTTTGGTGACTTTTTTTCAACGCTTCAATCAATTGATCCTGTATTATTGTCAACCGCTGGGGGAGCGAGTGGTGCTGCAGCTTTTGGATTAATTATCGGTTTAATTGGTTTTGGTCTAGGAGAGCCAGGTCAGCCCCATATTATTCAGCGTTTTTTATCTGCTAAAGATGATTCGACTATAAGAAGTGGTTCAATGATTGCAATGATTTGGGTTATTGTTGTCATGGTAGGTTCTAACTTACTTGGATTAATTGGTCGCATTCTGGTTCCAATTATTGAGGATCCGGAGTACGTTTTTCCAACACTGACAATCGATACGATGCATCCAATTTTGGCAGGAATTGTCCTTGGAGCTATTTTTGCGGCGATCCAATCTACATTTTCTTCCCAGCTTATGGTGGCAACTCAATCATTAGCAAGTGACTTGTTAAAGAGTTTGTCAAAACGATCGTTTACAAATAAAGAAATGGTTAACATAAGTCGTGTTACTATGATTTTCCTAGGGCTAATTGCAACGGGGATAGCTTTAATGGATATTAAAGCAGTATTTACGCTTGTATTATATGCGTGGGCAGGATTAGCTGCTAGTTTTGGACCGT
>SKOL01000328.1 GCA_007120055.1 Anaerobacillus sp. | reverse complement strand
CGTGGTGGAGTATAACCTAAAACAAGGATCGGATGCGTGATCCCAGCTTTACGTAAAGCGAGCGCTTCATCCAAAATAGCAACCCCTAAATAATCCGCTCCTGCTTTTATCGCAGCATTACTTACCTCAACAGCGCCATGTCCGTAACCATCAGCTTTTACGACAGCCATTAATTTTGTTCTTTTTGAGATGTGATTTTTAAATGTAAGCGTATTATCATAAATAGCACTTAGTGAGATGTCTACCCATGTATCACGATAACCTTCATTGCTCATTTTATAACCCCTTATAATGTAGTATTTAATATAGGCTCTTTTTTTAAGAACTCTTAATAGAATAAAAAAGAAAGGGCTAACGTTTGATTGTGTTGGCCCTTTCTTTTTATTAGTTTATTAAACTGTTGTTGTTTCTTTTTCAAGAGCCTTTTCGACAGATACATATTCATAGCCAAGGTCTCTAGCAACTACTTCGTAAGTGATATGACCATTAGCAGTATTAACCCCAGGGTAAAGTGCAGGATTTTCTGTAACTGCTTTTTTAACACCTTTATTTGCAATTTGTAATCCATAAGGTACGGTAACGTTTGTTAAACCGATCGTAGACGTTCTAGGAACGGCACCAGGCATATTAGCAACCGCATAGTGAACAACACCGTGTCTGTCATATGTTGGGTTATCATGTGTTGTAATATGGTCAACAGTTTCAAAAATTCCACCTTGGTCGATCGCTACGTCAACAATGACAGAACCAGGTGACATTGCTTTCACCATTTCTTCTGTTACTAGTTTAGGAGCTTTTGCACCAGGAATTAATACTGCACCGATGACTAAATCTGATTCTGCAACAGCTTGAGCAATATTAAGTGGGTTAGACATTAATGTTTGAATGTCATTTCCGAAAATATCGTCTAATTGACGTAAACGCTCTGGACTTAGGTCAATAATTGTTACGTCAGCGCCAAGTCCCATCGCAATTTTAGCAGCATTCGTTCCAACGACACCACCACCAATAACAGTCACTTTTCCACGCTTAACGCCAGGAATACCACCTAGTAGAATTCCTTTTCCGCCGTTTGATTTTTGTAAGAACTGTGCACCGATTTGTGAAGCCATACGACCAGCTACCTCACTCATTGGTGTAAGTAGTGGTAATGTACGATTTGTTTCAACTGTCTCGTAGGCGATTGAAGTTACACCTTTTTCAGTTAAAGCACGAGCAAGTTCAGGCTCAGCTGCTAAGTGTAAGTAAGTAAATAAGATAAGTCCTTCACGGAAATAATCGTATTCAGGTGCGATTGGCTCCTTTACTTTCATCACCATTTCAGCAGACCAAGCTTCAGCTGCAGTATCAACGATTTTTGCACCAGCTGCAATATAATCTTCATTAGTGAAACCGCTTCCAACTCCAGCCTCAGTTTCAATAATTACTTCATGACCAGCTTTCATAAAAGTGTTTACACCAGCGGGTGTGATGGCAACACGGTTTTCGTTATTTTTAATTTCTTTAGGTACTCCAATTAACATAAGTTTCATCCTCCTTGGTAATCAACAATGACTTTACAAAACAAAGTATAGTTTTTAAACAATAAAATTACATTGTTAAGAAAAGAAAAATAAACAAAGTGCGTTTGTGTAATTCTACAAACGCACTTTACTGTCCAACTTTTACATCTACATTAATTTATTTAGTTTAATGTCTAAATACAAAGTCATTTTTTGGTTTGGGTTTTTAAGGTCTATGTCAGCAATTTCTACTATTCTTTTTAAGCGATAAATTAACGTATTTGGATGAATGTGAAGTTCTTTGGCGGCATCATTGACATTACTATCATTGTTTAAGTATATTTCAAGTGTTTCTAATAATTGAGTTTTATTTATTTCATCATATTCTCCTAGCATTTTAAGCATAGAGTTTTCGTATCCATCTTCTTGTTTTTTCTTTAAAAGTACTTCTAAATAACGATATATTCCTAATTGTTGATAACTATAAGTATCCCCTACTTCTTGTGGGAATTGATTTCTTATATTTAAAACGGCTATCGCCTCATGGTAACTTTTTTCTACTTTTTCATAAGTATCATATGAACTACCACAAGCACCTTGAATGTTATTTACCTTAAAGCGCTTACCCATTTGAGAAATAAAATCTTCGATAAAGTTAACGGTCGCTGATTTATTTTCACTTCCTTGTAGTGGGGAACCTAATAATATTAACTCGTGTCGACTAATTACAAAGAATGTTATTCGTAGTTGTTGAGTCGTCGTAACCATATATGAGATATGGCTTTCAATCTTAGGTGTAATTTCATCCTTGAATTGAAATATGATAACTGAAGCTGGTAAAGATGGAGGGAGGCCAAACTGCTCAATCTTTTCTTTAATTTCTTCATGTGACTTTAAGTGACCAGTTAAAATTTGCCAGAATAGTTCTTGGTGGCCCTCTTGTTTCTTTTTTTTGCGAACTTGTACTTGTAATAATTGGTTTTTTGCTGTTTGAGCAGCTTGTTTTAATAATGAAAATTGTTCCTCTGAAAGTCGCTTATCAATTTCTAGTACCCAAATATATCCTAATATACCGTTTTTGGAGACGATTGCTGTAGCAACTCTATCGCCAAGGCCAATGTCATTAATTTCGGATATGCGAACCGGATCATTACTTTGATTGAGCTTAGGGATAATACCTGCTCTCCACAAGCTATTAATCACCTTTTCTGGCACTCGTCTTGCGATGATCGTATCGACTCTTGCTTTGTCAGATTGACCTTCATGTGAACTATATGCTAATAAGCGATGATTGGCATCCTCAATCGTTACAGGACATTGTAAAACATCACTAATTTTATCTACTAAATTTTCTAAACTTCCAAACGTTTCTTTGAATGGATCTTTATTAAACTGGTTATGATTCATGTGAAATTTCTCCTTAATAAAATGATAGCTTTACTATTATACATAATAACGAGTATACATATAAGTTTATTTTAAATTATATTAGTTGGACGTTGGTTTGTTGGTTAGTTGGAAAGGCCCCCCATAACAACTTTTACTTGTTACTTTACATCGTCATGAATGGATTGTATGAAAAATTAATGTTCGGTTGCTTTTCTTGAACGAGCCTCTAAGATTCGTTAGAAGATTACAGCGAAGTGAGAGAAAAGTGACCGGCATTTTTCATTTTTAATAATGAAGATAGATCGTTACGAAGGTTTTGTATATAAATAACAGATGTATTATATTGTTTGTGAAATTTCACAAAGATATTAAAAAATATTTTAGAAATCTCACAACAATCATTGTTCACAAAAGTGTTAAAATTACAAAGTAATAAAAATGAAAGCGTTCACATTTTGGAGGGGAACAGATGGATATCTTAGCAATTTTAGACAGAATTAATGGTGTACTATGGGGAACACCAAGTTTGATCCTATTATTTGGGACAGGACTATTACTTACAGTGATGTTAAGAGGGCTTCAGTTTAGACGGTTACTATATGCCTTCAAGCTTGCTTTTACAAAAGAAGGACAAGCTAGCTCTAAAGATGAAGGGGATGTAAGTAACTTTAAAGCATTAATGACTGCATTAGCAGGAACAATAGGAAACGGTAATATCGCAGGTGTAGCGACAGCGATAACACTTGGAGGACCTGGTGCAATTTTCTGGATGTGGATTGTTGGTTTACTAGGTATGGCTACAAAATATGCAGAAGCATTACTAGCGATGAAATATCGTGTCAAAAATGCAAACGGTGAATATTCAAGTGGGCCGATGTATTATGTTGAAAGAGGTTTAGGAAAGAAATTTAAATGGCTAGCTGTAGCATTTGCTGTATTTGGTGCCTTTGCTGCACTTGGAATCGGTAACAGTGTTCAGTCGAACACAATTGCTAGTGTGATGGAAACGTCATTTGGTGTAAGTAACATTATTACTGGTATTTTATTAGCTGGTTTAGCAGGATTAATTATTTTTGGTGGTATTCAACGAATTAGTTCAGTAGCAAGCTTTTTCGTTCCAATCATGGCAGTTTTATATATTAGTGGAGCACTTATTATTTTAGCTGTTAATTATGACCAAATCATTCCAGCATTCCAACTAATTTTCCACTATGCATTTAATCCAGTTGCAGCTACTGGTGGATTTATTGGCGTTTTAGTGTCCGAGGCAATTCGTAACGGGGTAGCTCGTGGGATTTTCTCAAATGAAGCTGGTTTAGGTACGGCAGCTTTAATTGCAGGTAATGCGAAAACAGATCACCCTGTTAAGCAAGCGTTAGTAGCAATGACTGGTACCTTTATCGTTACAATTATCGTTTGTACAATGACTGGTTTAGTTCTTGTTATTACAGGGTTCTGGGATCCAACAGGGGGACTTATATCAGGGATTACACATGAAGCAGGTCTTGACGGTGGAGCATTAACTTCAGCAGCCTTTGCATCAACATTAGGGCTTGTTGGTGAATACATCGTTGCCTTCTCCGTTATCTTCTTCGGTTTCTCGACGATTGTTGGTTGGTATGTATACGGTGAAAAATGTTTTGAGTATTTAGTAGGTACAAAAGGAATTTTGCTTTATCGTGGAGTTTATATTTTTGCAACAGGAATTGGTGCAATCGCAAGTTTAACAGTCGTTTGGGCTTTTGCTGACATGGCGAACGCACTAATGATGATCCCTAACTTAGTTGCCCTTATTCTATTAAGTAAGGTTGTTGTAAGAGAAACAAATGATTTCTTTGAAAATCATTATAATATGG
>SKOL01000733.1 GCA_007120055.1 Anaerobacillus sp. | reverse complement strand
GTCATAAGGTTGATCGTATGAGCGACTAATTCTACATGGGCGATTTCTTCGGCAGTTATACTTGAAACTAAATCATAAAAAGGCTTAAATTTCCTTTTGTTGCGAAAATTAAACGATTGAAACAAATAATTATTGAGCGTTGACATTTCTCCAAATTTACCACCGAGCAATTCTTGAACAGCTGATGCTCCATTTGGATCCGAATATTCTGGCTCTGGCAGGTCAATTAACAGTCTATCATATCGTTGAAACAAGACGTTCTCCCCTTTCTAATCTCAAAATAAAGATGGCCCTTTTATTACGGTAGTACCCAAACAATGTTTTGAATGCGAATAAAAAAGGACGAACCCGATACGTCAAGTACAACATGGTCAGGCAGTGCATCTTTTAAAACCCCGCGCACACTTCCATTCGTCGTTTGAACAACAACCGTGTTTCCAATAATTGTTTGAAGCGTTTGAAATACATAAGGATCAACATACGTATACATCTGTACTGAATTATCAGCATGGTGGTGTGGATTTTGATAATTACTCAAAAAAACATCTCCCTTCCATAATTCCGTGATAATTCCATCTTATGAAAAAGGCTGATTGTACTATGCGGAACTAAGAAGAAACCCTGCTTTCATTATAAAAAGACATGTTTTATTACATAACCAGTGTTGGAACTTTACCAAGCTTCTGCCTTAAAAAAAGGCTGTCCCATAAGATAGTGTCAGACACTTCTTGGACAGCCCCTTTACTGCTATTATTAAATTTGAAAAACATTTACGACAAATATACCGTGAAATAAATAAGTTGTGATCGCTGAAGCCAACATGATTAATAGTGCTGCTCCCCAAACAATGAGTTTATGTTGTTTGATAGCAAAGTAATTAAAGGTAACAAATATAAGTATGACTAATCCGAGATACCACGGCATTAATTGCGGATGAGACCAAAACAAGCCAAACAAAATATATAGAAAAGAAATGATCGATCCTACACCTATAAAAACATTCCCGATGATCCAAGTTTTCCTATTCATAAGGTACCCTCCAATGATGAAACAAAGGTAATACATTGGATGATCAAGCGTTTATTAATCCTTGAAGCTGCTGAAAAAATACGCTAAGTATTAGCACTTAGCGTATTTTCCACTTATCACTTTTCATACTGAACCCAATTCGTCTCGTTAAGATCAAGTGATAGATCTATGATTTTTTGCCTTACTCTTTTAGCTTCATCGCCAATTAACGCCGTTGGTTGGAAGTTATTTCGATGACTTACGGACGAAACGCTAAACGGTTTCACTTTGACCTCTTTTTCATCCGTCAACTCACCATCGATAAGATGAAACGTTTGCTGAAAAACAAATGTATCCTTATCTGATGGATTGCGATTTCCACCGAACATAAAGTTTGCTAGGCTATACACAATAAATTTCCCGTTGTATTCTTCAATTCCTTGAATAACGTGAGGGTGATGGCCGACAACTAAATCTGCCCCACTATCAATCGTATATCTACCTAGAGACTTTTGAGTTTGATTGGGAACGTAGCTTCTTTCTTGGCCCCAATGAAAATTAACGATGACGATTTTGGCGCCTTCTTCTCTCAGATTATCAATATCTTTTTTTATTTGATTCCTTAATGTCGTAGAATCGTACCATCCTGTATACCCTAGCAACCCAATTTTCACATCTTTAATTTCGGTCATTAAATAGTTTTCAAAACCAAAATAGCCAACCCCAGCCTCTGTTAAATGGTTGATCGTATCCTCATACCCTTTTTGAAAAAAATCTAACGTATGGTTATTCGCTAAATTGACTACATCAATATTTCCGCGAGTTAAAATTTCCGTATAAGAAGGATCTCCTCGAAATGTAAACTGTTTATCTTTTCTCGCCGTCGCATTTGTTAATGCTCCTTCTAAATTCACCATCGTTAAATCATCTTTTGAAAAAAGATCTTTGATGTTTTCCACAAAATGTCCAAGCCCTTGTCTTTTCGCTTCCTGATTGAAGCTACCTTCGTAGCCATAGCGGTCATCTCCACCTAACGTTACATCCCCTGCAGCACTGATGGTAATCGAAACTACTTCAGGTTCAACAAATTTTCCCGCAAACACTTCCTCTACTTGTAGCGCAACCATTTGCCGTCCTTTTCTTATTTTGGTTAAAAAATTAACTTGTTCCTGATTAATAGGTTCACTTGCTCCGTACGTTTTTCCTCCAACAAAAGGACTATTATCTATGTAAATTGCTTCTTCAGCAAAACTGAGACTCGTCCCCAATAACAAAAAAAGAATGACGGTGAGAATACATTTCTTAAAAAAATTCATAACAAAAACCTCCCTAGTAAAATAGTTCTAGAGAAGTTTATTTTTATAATTATATATATATTCCATTCTTATACAGAAGAAATAAAATAATATTAGTTTCACAAAACAGCATGAGAGCCAACTCTCGAGCAATACCTTTTAAATGCCTACCAACTTTTCTCCCTACTCTTCTAATCTTTTAAGGAACATTTTCCGCCAACTACTAGAAAGTGCTTCCACTTTAAGGATTTTCTCGATCGCTTTTATGTTGTCTTTGTCGTGGTACATGACGTGATTTACGTCATTGATTGAAATTTTTTGTGAATGATTTTCAAGCAATTCAATCGTTGCGTTCCTTTCAATGATCCCTTCTTTTAAAACGCGAAAATAGAACCCTGTGTACCCAGTATTTTGCACTAATTTCGGTAATTCGGGAGTGTTGTAACGTGCAGCTAGTTTATAGCAAGGCATTCTTGGTTGACTTATTTGAACGATCACTTCACCAATTTGAAACGTATCGCCTAAACATACGTCAAGTTCAACTAAACCGCTGATGGTCAGATTTTCACCAAATGCGCCATATTCTAGCTTTGTATTTAAAATCTTTTCCCAATGAGCATAGTGCTCAAACGGATAAACACATACGGCTTTATCTTCTCCACCATGATTAATTAAATCAGCTTGTTCATCTCCTTGAAAATGATCTTTATGTAAGAAAAGTGCTTCATGGACTGGCTTTTTAAAAAGGCTCGTTTTAATTTCTTTTCCTTCATGAATCATCGTCATTGGTATTCCGATATTGATGGAGTTCAATTGATATGTTGTCATCGTATCGCCCCTTGTCTTTTTCTATATTTTATCAGACGGATTACATATCCTCACGATTTATGGTAAAAAAACATTTTTCTGATGAGAGAATCATATAGTGGAATCGTAAACTAAAATTTTACTAAGGTCGTGTGTTTATGGTTCAAAAAAGATATTTATTAATTTTTATAATGTTACTCTTCGGAACAATGACTACGATTGTATATTTAAATGTATCTAATTCTACCCCTTCTTTTACAATAAAAATGGACAACCAAATTAAACAGTTTAACGCCCGTGAGATCACGGAAGAGCTTTTAAAACAACTTAATATAGAAAACGACCACCATTTATATTATGTAACTCATTGGGCTGGCCCATTAAGAATTGACTTTTTACGAGACGGAACCATTCAACATTTTTATTGGGAAATGGCGATATTAAATGAAAATAGTTTTTATGAAATCTATCGAGCTACGAAAGATAAAGGCAAATTAAGTGTAGAAAAAATTGATGAAGTATCTGAAAAAGATATAGAGTGGGGTTCTGTTTTCGATGCGCTTAAGAAGATCGAAAATATACCTTGGCAAACAATGATCAGCAATCTACCTAAAGGAGATAAATATACCGCACAAATAACGAATGTTTATCAAAAGGAGGCAAGAGTTGCTTTAAGTTCGAAGCCTATCAATGATAGAAATAATAATATTAAATTCTTGAATGAATTGTATGGTCATCACGCCCATTTATATCTTTTTGAAAACGGAAATTTGTTCAATGTTACAAATGAAGTTTTACGCATGAATGAAACGTCTTATGAAATTATATTTTCTGTCGCCAAAAAGAAAAGCCAAAGATTTTACCGTGGACGTGTCGAAGGTGTTTTATTGATCCCGAAAAATACTTTTAAATAATAAATAGGTTGGCTGGTTTGTTGGAAAGCAGAAAGTTGAAAGGTTGGAAAAGTACTCTGTTTTTTATAGATTAGATGGTGAAGGCGGGTCGACACGATGGCATTAATGAAGAAAAAACGTTACGATTAAAGATGTTCGCTACGTATTTTGTATGAAGAAAGGTGGGTGCTTTTGCGAACGACCGTCTGAGATTCGTCAGAAGGTCAAGGTGAAGTGAGGGAAAGCACCCACCTTTTCCATATTAGATGGTGACGGAATGCCGCCATAAACGTATTATGTGAAAAAAGTTGGTGCTTTTTTTTGCGAACGTAATTTAATCTCCGAAAACTTCGTTTACTTCATAACCTTTCGATCTCAAAAGGTCAACTATGCTATTTTCACCTACTAAATGTAGTGCACCAACAACGACGAAATATGTTTCCCCTTTTTCGCTACGTAAAAATTGATCAATTTTCTCTGCCATTTCTTTGTCGCGTTCGTCTGTTAAGGCATAGTGAAAGTCTAGGAGATCGGCAGGCTCATCATCATCAATTTCACGTAACTCCGATAAACTATCAATGTCGCCTTTGATCCATTGTATAACAAGATTTTCAAGCATTTCTTTATTTTCCTCTTGTTCAAACAAAGTAGATCGTAACGACTCCTCTTGAGATTCTGCACTTAATATCGTAAATAAACTTAATTGATCTTCAAGGGTTTCTAAACTAATAATCTCTTTATTGTCCTCTGCTGC
>SKOL01000225.1 GCA_007120055.1 Anaerobacillus sp. | reverse complement strand
GCATCTAAGTCTTTAATACGTGGTAAAAGTGTTTTTATATTAGTTGCCTGACATACGTCGCAAATTTTTATTTCATTAGCCATTTATCATAACCCTTTCATTGAATGATCGATCCAATGGTGTCTAGAAAAGCGCAGGCGCCTTGGTAAGCTTCGACAAGCGTTGGAGAGACAGCAATGCCTTGGCTCCTCTTTGACCTACTTCTCGAATAGGCAAGCCTTGATGGCCCGAAACGCTCGAGAAGCTAGGCGCTGGAGCTAGACAAAGAAAAGCGCAGGCGCCTTTATATTTATTTTAAAGTCTAAACTGTATTTTACACCCCTTCGTACTTGTTATGCAAATGAAAGTTTTGCTATCATGAAGAGAATTTAGTAAGAAGTTCTTTTTTTACAACTAATGAATTTCATAATTGATTAGTTCCGCCACTAAGATCAAAATATAGTTGCGTCAAAACCATTCGCAAACTATATATTGCGTGATGTGGCTCATTTTTGGTAATTATGAAATTCACTCAACTAGTGAGTAGAGTAGCCGAACGTACAAAAACTATCGGTATATTTACACTTTTTAATCGTTATCTAAAGGAGATTAACATGAGTATTTTTGATACATTCAACTGGCGTTATATTGATCAATCGACATTAGGTCTTACTTTTTGTCCGCTGCAATCATTTGCTATTGATGACACGCTTTGTGCATCAGTAGGCGAAGAAAATTCAATTCCGACGGTACGAACTTGGGTCCACAATAGAACGATTGTTTTAGGTATACAAGATAGTCGCTTACCGCATATCGAAGACGGAATTCGTTATTTAACTGAACACAATCATCGCGTTATTGTTCGTAATTCTGGCGGTTTAGCCGTTGTATTAGATGAAGGTATTCTTAATATATCCTTAATCATGAAGGAAAATCGGCAAATTTCCATAAATAGTGGCTATGAAGCGATGGTCGAGCTAATTCAAGCGATGTTTCCAGAAACATCAAACATTGTTGCTGGGGAAGTTGTCGGTTCTTATTGCCCTGGTAGTTTTGATTTAAGTATTGATGGGAAAAAATTTGCTGGCATTTCTCAACGTCGCGTCCGTGGTGGCGTTGCCGTTCAAATTTACCTTTGTGTCAACGGAAGTGGAAGTGACCGTGCAGCCGTCATTCAACAATTTTACGATCTCGCAGTGAACGGAAAAGAAACAAAATTTCAATACCCCGTCATTGTCCCTGAAACGATGGCTTCTTTACAAGAGTTACTACAAATAGACCTTAACGTCCCTCGTGTCATTGAACGCTTATTAACGGTTCTAAAAAATAATGAAAACGCCCAAATCGTTCCGTTACAACTTACTGAAGCCGAACAACCAATTTACGAAGCTAATTATGAACGAATCGTGAAAAGACAACTTTAGTTTTGAGTTTAAATTCAAAATGTAAAATTTAAAATGTAGAATTATTATGAAAGCAAAGGTTCGAAGCAAAAGAATTTAGCTTTATTCCGAAGTGATACTTTCATAACCATTTTAAAAACTAAAAAAAGACTAACTAAAATGAGGGGGGCATCCTCCCAAGTTAGCTAGTCTTTTTAAGTTAATTAAAAAGCTTTGAGATAGAGAAGGTTAATCTATATAGCAATACTAGTTATGAATTGCTTCATGAATTTACCCTCAAAGTAATTTTAAATTACTTTCTCCGAAGCTCTACCCACAAAAACTCAAAACTCTTCACTCAAAACTCTCTACCCATTCAACCCTTGCATTGCCGTGATAAGAGCAAGCTTGTACACGTCGTCTACGTTACAACCGCGTGACAAGTCGTTTACTGGCTTATTTAGACCTTGTAGGATTGGTCCGATCGCTTCGAACTCACCTAAACGTTGGGCAATTTTATAGCCGATATTTCCAGCTTCTAAGCTTGGGAAAATAAAGACGTTTGCTTCACCTTTTAACGGTGATTCTGGTGCTTTTTTCGTTGCCACAGAAGGTACGAACGCTGCATCAAACTGAAACTCTCCATCAATCATTAAGTCTGGTGCCATTTCTTTGGCAATACGTGTAGCATCAGAAACTTTTTCTGTTTCTGGTGAAACAGCAGAACCTTTGGTTGAAAAGCTTAGCATCGCTACTTTTGGATCGATGTCAAAAACACGAGCTGTTGCAGCTGCTGCAATCGCCGTTTCTGCCAAGTCATTACTATCTGGAGCAATGTTGATCGCACAGTCACCGAAAATTAATTTTTGGTCACCTTTGACCATGACAAAAACGCCGGAAGTTTTTCGAATTCCTTCCTTCGTCTTAATAATTTGTAGCGCTGGACGAACCGTATCGCCTGTAGAGTGAGCTGCACCACTAACAAGACCTGCCGCTTTCCCTACGTGAACGAGCATCGTTCCGAAGTAGTTTACGTTTAAAAGTTGTTTGCGCGCATCTTCTTCCGTCGCTTTCCCTTTTCTTCGTTCAACAAATGCAGCTACTAGTTCATCGAATTGGTCATAGTTTTCTGGGTCAATCACTTCCACATTATCTAAGCTTAAGCCAAGTTCTTGCGCCTTCGCTCCGACTGTTTCATTACTACCTACGACAATCGGGTGTAATACTTTATTATCACCTAGTTTGATCGCTGCTTCTAACACTCTTTCATCAGTACCTTCTGGAAATACAATCGTCGGAAACTGATCTTTTACTTTTGCTTCAATTTGTTCAAATAAACCGCTCACTTCTTTTTCCTCCTAAACATCAGATGATCACATATACAAAGAATACTCTTTCTGATGGAAAAAATAAACCTTGTCACAAAATATGTATAAAGTTTAAATTTTCTGATATAAATTACACTCTTTTTAGCTTACCCGAAAACGCAAGCTTCACACATATTATGGTAAAATAAAACGAAAAGGCAGGTGATAAAGGTGAGTCCGAAAATTGGTATGGAAAAAATTCGAAAACAGCAAATCATTGTCGCTGCGAAAGAGTGTATCGTCACAAAAGGATTACCTCATTTTTCGATTAAAGACATCGCAAAACAAGCAAATCTAAGTACAGGGGTCATTTATCATTACTTTGAAAATAAAGATGATTTACTGATCGACGTATTAAAAGATGCTTTTTCAATAACGGAACAGCTCGTCCAAGAAAAAGTTAACAAAGCATCAAATTATGAAGACAAAATCAATGCCTACCTTGAAACCGTAGCAAAGGTCCCAGAAGAAAACCCTGATTTTTATATTATTTTAGTAAACTACTTAGCGCAAGCTCCTTATCATCAACAATTAAAAATAGTGATTCAACGATTTTTCGAAAACTTAGGTTCTTTTATCGAAGCAATTCTTGACGTCGGCTATAAGGAAGGGGTATTAAAAAAGAAGAGCAAAACTATTGTCCCCAAATTAATTCTTTCTCAAGCGATGGGAGTCGCTTTTTACTATTTAATTTCCGATGAAAATTCAATAAATAAATCACAATTAAATTCAGAATTTACGGAAATTTTTAAAAAATATATTGAATAACCTTCCTCCCCCTTTATATAATGAAATTGGAAAGTTGTTTTAATCAAGTTTTTTTATAACGAATGTTCGATATAAGAAAACTAGATTAAATCAACGATTGCATAATTATCATTTTAGCTTCTTTGAAAAACACCAAGGAGAAAACATTAATATCGCAAATTAAAAGGGGGTTTTTCTATGTCGTATGAAACATTACTAAGCCCGATCACGATTAATAAGTTAACGTTACCGACCCGGGTCATTATGGGATCAATGCACGTTGGCTTAGAGGGTGAGGAAAATGGGTTAGAAAAGTTAATTGCTTTTTACAAAGAAAGAGCAAAACACCAAATCGGCTTAATCGTCACTGGCGGTGTTGCTGTTTGTCCTGAAGGAAGTGGCGGCGCACACTTCGGTTCAATTTTTAAAGATGAGGATATCAACTATTGGAAACCACTAACTGAAGCTGTTCATAAAGAAAGTGGCAGAATTGCCTTGCAGCTTTTTCATGCCGGCAGATATGCGTATAAAGCATTAACAAGGTGCGAGGTTGTTGCTCCATCGGCGATTAAGTCACCGATTAACCCTGACGTTCCCGTCGCCTTAACCGATGAACAAGTAAAAGCAACGATCGAAGCTTTTGCAAGTGGGGCAAAAAGAGCGAAAGAAGCTGGGTTCGATGCCGTAGAAATTATGGGATCTGAAGGCTACTTAATTAACCAATTTATGTCACCTGTGACCAACCAACGGACGGATGAGTATGGTGGAAGCTTTGAAAATAGAATTCGTTTTTCTTTAGAGGTTGTTAAAGCGGTTCGTAGTGCTGTCGGTCAAGATTATCCAGTGATCTTCCGTATGTCCGGTATCGACTTAATCGAAAACAGTACAACGGAAGAAGAAACAAAAGAGTGGGCAAAACAGCTTGAAGAAGCAGGGGTAGATACGTTAAACATCGGTATAGGTTGGCACGAATCACGAGTACCGACGATCTCGATGAAAGTCCCACGTAAAAAATTCGTCCCTGTTGCTACTAAGATTAAACAACATGTTTCGATTCCTGTCATCGCAAGCAACCGTATTAATAATCCTGATGATGCAAATGGAATTTTAGAAAAAGGTGGAGCAGATCTCGTTTCAATGGCCCGTCCATTTTTAGCCGACCCAGCACTTGTTTCAAAAACAATTGCTGGAGACGTCGAGGATATTAATACATGTATCGCTTGTAACCAGGCTTGTCTTGATCATATTTTTGACTTAAAACCAGCGTCTTGTCTCGTCAATCCAGAAG
>SKOL01000145.1 GCA_007120055.1 Anaerobacillus sp. | reverse complement strand
GATTTATGGCCAACGACTGAGGAAGTGAAAGCAGCGATGGCAGAAGCGGTTGAGCCTGAGCTATTTAAGAAAGAATACGAGCAAGTATTTGAAGCAAATCAACGCTGGAACGACCTTAAAACAACAGAAGAAAATCTGTATTCTTGGGACACAGAATCGACATATATCCAAAACCCGCCATTCTTTGAGAACCTTTCTCCTGAACCAGAAGAGGTTAAAGAACTTAGTGGCTTAAAAGTAGTTGCCAAGCTTGCAGATTCTGTAACAACTGACCATATTTCTCCTGCAGGTTCGTTTGGAAAAGACACACCAGCTGGTAAGTATTTAGTTTCCAAAGGTTTAGAGCCTGTAGACTTTAACTCTTACGGATCTCGTCGTGGTAACCACGAAGTAATGATGAGAGGAACGTTTGCAAACATTCGTATTAAAAACCAAATCGCTCCTGGTACAGAAGGTGGATTTACAACTTACTGGCCAACAGGAGAGGTAATGGCGATGTACGATGCTTGTATGAAGTATAAAGAAGATGGTACTGGTTTAGTTGTTTTAGCTGGTAAAGATTACGGTATGGGAAGTTCTCGTGACTGGGCAGCTAAAGGAACAAACTTACTTGGCATTAAGACTGTAATTGCTGAAAGCTTTGAGCGTATTCACCGTAGTAACCTCGTGTTAATGGGTGTATTACCGTTGCAATTTAAAGAAGGAGATAGTGCAGATTCTTTAGGTTTAACTGGTAAAGAAGAAATTAACGTTAAAGTTACTAATGAGATTAAGCCAAGAGACATGGTAACAGTAGTTGCTACAAATAAAGAAACAGGTGAAGAAAAGACTTTTGAAGTTCTTGCTCGTTTTGATAGTGAAGTTGAAATTGATTACTATCGCCATGGTGGAATTTTACCAATGGTACTTCGTGCGAAATTAGCGGAAGAAAAGCAAAACGCTTAATTAATTGCGTAAATACCTTACTATTTAAAAAGCAGACATTCAAGTAGAGATACTTGGTGTCTGCTTTTTTCTGTCTAGCTCTAGGCGCTTTATGCTTTTCGTATTATTTTTTTAATTTATAAGTTGCTCGGTCCGTTTTTATGGTTAAAAGTTCGTTAGATGCTTCAACAGAGTGAAGCTCATGAAGTGGTAATTCGTAGCTGTCTAATGGCAACTTTGTTGATTTACGCCCTTCCTGGATAACGGTTCCTTTTCCTTGTAACTCGATGGAATAAGGATCTACATAGTCATCCTCATTCTCTACTTGTTTTACAATTTCTACATTTTCTAACGATAGTGTATTTTTATCTAAATCGTTTCTTTCCTCTTTTTCGATCGTTATTTCAGAACCTACCCAATCGTTTAATTCCTGTAATAAAAACTTTATTTTCGAGTTTGTAAATTTTGTCATTAATCATCCATCCTTCCTTATAGTGCGTGTTCAAAAAGGAGGGTAATCAGAGCCGAACAGATTCGACAGCTATGATTATAGAACTTTTTGAACATCCTCTTATATCTAAATATTATGATTAGCAGTACCTCCAGTTAACATGCACTCGTTTTAACTCAATCGCTAAAACTAAAATATTTTTATTAAGAAATGAAAATACTAAAGATGAATGTTTGTTAGTTGGTTTGTTGGTTAGTTAGTCCCTTGTTGTATAGCCCCTGCCCCTTTTCATCTTAGATGATAACGATACATTGGCATGACGGCTTTGAATGAAAATAGGTACTTGGAGGTGGATTTTCTTTCACGAGCCTCTAAAATTCGATAGAAGTTTACAGTGAAGTGAAAGAAAATCCACCTCCAATTTTATTCTAGATGGTGACAATAAATTTGAAAAAGGAGGTGTACAAATTGGGTAGACAGAAAAAAGGAAATGCGAATGCACAAAGAAATAATAATAAAAAGAAAATGGGAAAGAATAACCATGCTTCAGAGCTTTCAACTTTTTCAGAAATAGAAGCAGAAAAAATGAAAAATGATTAATAAATGGAGGAGAGAAGATGACGGTTCAAACTCAATTGCAGCAAGCAATTGCCTCCGCTCAAAGTGTAGAAGCGAGTCTAACCCAGTTTTCTTTGGAAACTGAAAATCAAATGGCTAAACAATTATATAGTCAATTAGCACAGCAACAAAGAGGGATCGTCGTTCAACTTGAAGGACGGTATCAACAAATCCTTCAACAAGAACCGCAATTTAACCAAAATTAATGTTAAAAGTCAAACGTTGGCTCAATTAGTGTTCTCCATAGACACTTTTTGGGTCAAATATTTAATTATAAGGATGGTTGTAAATGTTTGAATTTTGGACGGGAGCCACGGATCTTCCCGTATACGGTTATTTAATACGTGCCGTGATCGTGTATGTTTATATATTTTTAATGATAAAAGTACTTGGACAACGATCAATTGGTGCGATTAATCCTCTTGACTTTCTTTTCGGTGTTATTATCGGGGATGTCGTCGGTGAACCATTATCTAGTGGAGATCTTCCACTTGGTGGACCATTAGCGGCAGCCGCACTAATTGCTGGATTGCATTTATTTTTATCTTTTATCGCTTTAAAAACTCCACGATTTCGACGTTTAATTGAAGACGAACCGATTATCTTAATCGAGCATGGTATGATACTACATAAAGAGTTAAAAAAAGTGAAAATGACGGTCGAATCGTTATTAATGGACTTACGATTGCAAGATGCGATCGACATATCTGAGGTAGATTATGCAATTTTAGAATCAAACGGACAAATCAGTGTCATTAAAAAGAGTCAATATCAATCGTTAACACCGAACGATATGCTTCAGCAAACCCCACCTAAAGGTTATCCTACGGTTCTTGTCCAAGATGGGGCGATCGTATGGCCTAACTTAGATAAGGTTGGAACGAAAGGTTGGTTAGAGGAACAGCTTAAGCGTTTTGGTCTTAAACATCATACTGACTGTTTTTTAATGACGATGGATGAGGGTGGCCAAATTTATGTGAGTCCGATGAACAACCGTGTAGAAAATTTAAATAAAGAAATTTTCAAATAATTTATGTTTAAATAGAGTCCTTATAGAGAATACTGTTTAAAAACATCTAAAGAGGACTGATGAAGATGAGAAAATATAAGAAAATGTCATTTTCAGAATTAGTAAAGGAAAATAAAAAAATGTTATTGAGTGATGCAGAAGAATTAGAAAGAATTGAAGAGCGAATTGATGATAAACATCATCAACGTCTAAAAGAAAATGGGTAAAGCCTAAGTGGCTTTGCCTTTTTTTGTATGAAAGTTGGTTTGTTGGTTAGTGGCTAGTTGGTTACGGCCCCGCCCGACTTTTCATGTTAGGTGGCACCGGCAAGTCATGCTGCCATGAGGGTTTTGAGAAAAGGTCGTCAGTTGGCTAGTTGGAATGGAAAGCACTGGATTTTTATATATAATAATTAACTTCTAATATTTTACACTTAGAGAAACAGCTTCATAGCATAGCCGTTGCGAAAAATGCTTATATTAAAAGTATGGAAGGGGGATGAGGCTAATGGCTAAATCTAAACACGCTTTTGATAAATATAGACCGAATCATCTTGGGACACAACAACGCGCAACTGACAAAAATAATGCGAAAAAAATGGGAACTAAAGGAAACGAAACCCCAGATTACGCACCACCAAAAGGGTAACATTCCTTTTTTGTGGACGATAATTGAATTAGCTGAATTAAAACAAGTAGGCTTACGCGTGCAACCATACACGTGTAAGCCTTTTATGATTTATTTAATTAAACGACTATAATTTAGGATACTCGGTCGCTTTCTTGAGTGAGCCTCTATAATTCGTTAGAAGTTTACAGTGAAGCGAAGAAAAGCGGCCGCCATATTTATTGCATAATAATTTCTAACACTTTTTTAAACGGTTGTTTTTTCTTTGCTTCAAAATAATTGTCAAACGGTAAAATTCCGTTGTTAATTCTTGCGATGCCTTCCTCCAGCGGAAATTGACTTGGATGAAGGCGCTCGTTTACTTCTGACCAATGGAGTGGTGTAGCCATTAATGCTTCCTCATTTCCACGTAATGAATAAGGAGCAATAATCGTTTTTCCCTCACCATGTTGTAAGAAATCAACATAAAGTCGTTTATGACGGTTTTTCTTTAAACGCTCTGTCGTAAAAGATTTCGGGTATTTCGTTTCTAAATAATGGGCGATAAAACTTGTAAAAATGCGTGTTTCATCATACGAAAATTGTTCGTTTAAAGGAAGGTAAATTTGTAATCCTTTATTCCCCGATGTTTTAATAAAAGAATGTAACTGTAACTTATCGAATATTTCTTTTAATATTAATGAAGCTTCAACAGCTAACGAAAATTCACTTTGTGATGGTGGGTCTAAATCAAGGACGATTTCACTTGGGTTATGGTTATTAACAGTTTGAAATGGAATATGAAATTCAACAGATGCTTGGTTTCCTAACCAGATTAACGAGGAGAGTTTAGAACAAATAATGTAATTAATATCACCTTGTAATTTTGTCTCAATATATTCGGGTGCGTATTCTGGACAGTTTTTTTGATAAAAAGATTCCTTTTCTATCCCGTCTGGAAACCGGATGACAGTAAGTAAGCGATCTTTTAAAAAAGGGATCATGTAAGGAGCCACAGTCGTTAGAAATTTTAAATAATCATATTTGGTGATTGATTTTTGGGGCCAAATTACTTTGTCCAAATTACTGACTGCGACTTTTTCACCATCAATATTTAATTGTGTGTGGCTCTTCGTATTTGTGCCCACGTACATTCCTC
>SKOL01000461.1 GCA_007120055.1 Anaerobacillus sp. | reverse complement strand
CCCTAGTTTCTAGATTTAACACTAGGAAAATAGTTTTTTTCAAAATGTCAACAAATTAAAAATCACTATCTTTGAATATAATGTGACAATTTTATTTTACTCCCAATTCAGTAACAGCGTCAAGAAAACGTATACACTTTATTTTTTATATTTTCTGATTACTGAAAACGCTTTAAGCGGTTGTTCATTTTTTCACAACCGCCTGTACCCCTTCTCGTTACCACCATTTACTAGAGTTCTTTGAGGTAACGTACTAGCTCTTAAATAATAACCTTTATAAACATTCACAAAATTTTAATATTTTCTTCATTTTTATTTTTTTATTGCAACTTACTTTTACCCGCACTTACTACTACTGACACTATAAAAATAAGGGTTTAAGCGTTTCTCACGAAAAGCTTAAACCCTCTTTAAATTAAAAACATAATTCGATATAACCCACTTTTTTATTCTAGCATTAACTACTAAAAACTAAACTTATCAGCAAGTCATTTAAAAGCGACTAAAAAACGTTATCCAATAATGATTCGCTCTGTCGGATATTTATAATAACTTTTCGTTTCCTTTTTCTTCACGGAGAATAAAAAGGCGATTAAGCCGACACGTCCGATAAACATTAATATCATTAAGACCATTTGGCTTGGGAGACTTAAATCAGGAGTTATTCCCATAGAAAGCCCACACGTTCCGAACGCAGAACTAGCTTCAAATACGATTGCCATTAAGGCAATTTCACCACTATTCTCAAAAGCAGCTATTAAAATGATCGCTGTAAATAACATCACAATAAACACGGATAACACGATAAAGGCTTTTTGACGGTCTTCCTGATGAATTTCCCGACCAAATACTTTTACATCACTTTTTCCGAGTGCAAAGCTTCGAATTGTTAAAAACATGACAGCCAATGTCGTCGTACGAATTCCTCCCCCAACACTTGAAGGACTCGCTCCGATTATCATTAGTCCAGAAATAAGCAATAATGTTGCTAAACTCAATTCAGATACGTCCATTGTCGCAAGACCACCACTTCTAGCGGTAGCAGAATTAAATAACGAATACCATAGCTGCTGGTGCCAAGCTAACCCTTCATAAAAATGACCAATCTCTAATAACCAAATTGATACAAAGCCAAAAATAAATACAATGAAATAAGTGGCTGTTGTAATTTTCGTAAATAAACTGAATTTAAAGTTCGGGTGCTGTTTCGATAAATATTGTTTTAACTCCATTAACACCGGGAAACCAATGGCCCCAGCAAAAATTAAGGTGATCGTTATAAACTGTACGAAATAGTCATCAGCAAACGGAATTAACGATTGTCCCGTTACGTCAAATCCGGCATTCGTAAACGCACTTAACGCCGCAAAAGCCCCTTGGTAATAGGCCTCTCCTACTGTATCAAAATAATTTAAGTAATATGTACCTAAAATTAAAGCTCCTATTAACTCTATTGCTAACGCTACAAATAAGATCCCCCTCATTAAATTAACGAGACCCGAGAAACTATTTTGGTTTTGATCGACCATGATTAACATTCGTTGCGATAAGATAATTTTTTTTCCAAAAATCATCCAAACAAATGTCCCTAGCGTCATGATCCCGATACCACCTAATTGAATCGCAATTGCTAAAAATGCGATCCCTACATAGCTATATGTCTCAGATACGTTAACCACGGTTAACCCTGTAACACTAACTGCACTTACTGATGTAAACAATGCTTCTGAATAAGTTACGTCTACTCCAGGCAAGTGCGATATCGGTAAAAAAAGTAAAATACTGAATAAAAACATTGCAACAACATAGGAAAAAATAATAATTCGAAATGGGGTCAAATATTTCCCCTTAGAAAGTTTCATAATCATGTACCTCCGAATTGTATCGGGCAATAGTATACCACATTTCATTAGTAATGATATAGTGAATTTCTAGGAAAAGATATATAATAAAATGAATGAAGAACATTGAAGGAAAGATTAGTAAAAGTGAATTTATAATTTAACATTATAATTTAAGGTTCCATTCGAGTGAATTTCATAATTACCAAAAATGAGCCACATCACGCAATATATAGTTTGCGAATGATTTGGCGCAATTATATATTGATCTTAGTGGCGAAAATAATGAATTATGAAATTCATTGATTCAGTAAATCAACAACTAAATGGAGGACAACGATGATCTTTAGTAAAAAAGAACCGAGCATGACCAATGAAATAGAAGAAGGTGATATCCCATTATTCGGATACAAACTTTTAAAAGAAGACCTTTTACCCGACCTACTAGGTAAAGAACACAATTCAATTTTATATTGGGCTGGAAAATCTTTAGCAAGAAAGTACCCTGCTTCTTGTTTTGATGATATTATTGATTTTTTTAAAAAGGCAGGGTGGGGAGAGCTTTTGATAGTGAAAGAAAAGCGATCAGAAGTGATTTTTGAACTAACTTCTAATTTATTTATCGATAAAAAGGAATTATCTACACCACTAGAAGCCGGTTTTTTAGCCCAGCAAGTTGAAAGCATCAAAGGGGGAATTACCGAAACGAACGAAATACCGAAAAACGGCAAAGTAAAAAAAATTGTCTTCCATGTAAAATGGGACTCACACGATAAGGTGGAAAACGAACAATAATATTAGAGTTGGTTTGTTGGTTTGTTGGAAAGCCGAAAGTTGGAAAGTTGGAAAAAACATTGAATTTACATCTTAGAAGGTGACAAGAAAACCGTAATGAGGGTTTTGGATGGAAAAAGGTGGGTGCTTTTACGAAGGACCATCTGAGATTCGATAGAAGGTCAAGGTAAAGTGAGTAAAAGCACCCGCCTTTTCCATATTAGTAAGAGATGCACCTGCGGTTACTCGCCGCAAAGCTGCATGATGTAATTGAGGTCAGTAACTTTGGTGACGGAATACCGTCATGTGCGTTTTGTATGAAAATAGGTACTTGGAGGTGGATTTTCTTTCACGAGCCTCTAAAATTCGATAGAAGTTTACAGTGAAGTGAAAGAAAGTCCACCTCCAATTTTCATTCGAGATGGTGACGGAATACCGTCAAGCTGGTTTTGTATCAAAAATAACCGACATTTTGTTGTAATTAAGCATTGACTTGCGGTGTTTGGATATTCGACAAATCAAACGCTTCATGAAGCACTTCTACCGCTTTCACCATGTCACTTTGGTCTAATACGGTAGATACTTTAATCTCAGATGTACTTACCATTTTTATGAAAATCCCTTGATCTGATAATACTTTAAACATTTGTCCAGCAACACCTGGATTAGAAATCATCCCTGAACCGACGATCGACACTTTCGATAATCCAGTTTCATAGCGTATCTCTTCAAATTGTAGTTCATTTTTATTTTCTTCTAAAACATCTAAAGTTTCCGCTAATTTTTCAGAGTGAATCGAAAACGAGATATTCGTATTTTCACTATCACTTACATTTTGAATAATGATATCAACATTAATATTATTAGCTGCGAGTGTTGTAAATAAATTAGAGAGCCCTGATAAATTGTTTGGCATATTACATACTGATATTTTTGTTACGTTACTTTCAAAAGCTAACCCTCTAACGACTAAATTTTCTTCCACTGAAACTTCCTCCTCTATCATTGTTCCTTCTTCTTCTACCATACTTGAACGAACGGTTAATTTAACTTGATAATTTTTTGCAAATTCAACGGCACGTGGGTGTAATACACCAGCTCCTAGATTTGCTAACTCTAGCATTTCATCGTAAGAAATTGAATTTAACTTTCTTGCTTCTTTTACAACACGAGGATCCGTCGTAAAAACACCTGTAACATCAGTAAAAATGTCACAACGGTCTGCGTTAAGACCTGCAGCTAAGGCTACGGCGGTCGTATCAGATCCACCTCTTCCTAACGTTGTTATTTCACCATCATTTGTTACACCTTGAAAGCCAGCAACGATGACTATTTTCCCTTCAGCCAAATGCTTGGAAATTTTCTCCTCTTGAAAATTACTAATTCTTGCATTGCTATAACAAGCTTCAGTATTTATACCCGCCTGCCATCCTGTCAGTGAAACTGCTTCATAACCTTGCTCTTGAAGCGCCATTGCTAAAAGCGAAATAGTTACTTGCTCACCTGTCGAGAGTAGCATATCCATTTCTCTCTTACTCGGTTTTTCAGTAATCTCACTAGCCATCGACACTAATTGATCTGTCGACTTTCCCATTGCCGAAACGACGACAACTACTTTGTCACCGTTTTGAACGGAGGCAATCACTCTATTTGCAACTTTTTTTATTCTCTCAATACTACCTACTGAAGTTCCTCCGAACTTTTGTACCACTAATCCCATCTTTGTCCATCCTTTCATTTTCCATTTCCCAAACCTATCTCAGAACATTCAACGACTTATCGCCAATCATGAATCAAAAAAAGCATCAGTAAGGAAAACCCTCACTGATGCTTTAACTTTTATTTGTTAAAACAAAATAGAAACTAATTAAAGGATTGTTCAAAATAATTGAAAATCACTTTGTGTTCCCGTTATCGTGAGATAGTTCTCCACACAACCTTTGGGTTAGTTGTGTGACAGCCCTACATTTTTTCAATGTAGGTCCAGCTTAATTAATAGTGAGTTACTAATTACGCTTCGGCAAATTCCCCTTTCTGTAATCTTCACTGGACCTCATCGTCCTCAGAAAACATACTCATGGTCTTTGCACCTCTACCACCACTTCTACTGAAGTATTGGATATTTAATTATTTTAGAGTTTAACAGAAACTCATTTGAAATTCAAT
>SKOL01000604.1 GCA_007120055.1 Anaerobacillus sp. | reverse complement strand
TACAGCGATGGGAGCAAACCAACATTCACGCTTTTTTTATAATCAAGTAAAAGGGAATGTTGAGGCAGCTATTAGAGAAGTCGATCTTCCAGCACTTTTTATTATTCGCCCTTCACTTATACTAGGCGAACGAAACGAACAGCGTTTTGGAGAAGAGATTGGGCAAAAAATTACAAAGAATGTTCCATTCTTGTTTAAAGGACCACTAAAAAAATATAAACCAAATCGTGCGGAAGATATTGCAAAAGCAATAGTAAATTTGGCATTAAAAGATGACGAAGGTACGTTCATGGTAGAATCCTCACTTATAGAAAAACATAAAACTTATCAAAATGCCTACGAATAATAGCGCATATAAAGAAACTCTATCTGGAGCTCAAATAACCAGGTGGAGTTTCTTTTTTTTATGAAAGTTGGTTTGTTGGTTAGTGGCTAGTTGGTTTGGAGCCCCGACCGACTTTTTCGTGGTAGATGGTGACGAGATATCGTCATGAACGTTTTGTAAACATGTTTGTATTTTGTAAGCTTCAAAAAAGAACCTTTTAAAAAAATGTTGACATTGATAAGCAGAATGGATAAGATAATTGTGTATTAAGTGTACTATATAAAATAATACAGTTCATACATTTGAACTGAAAAGAAGATGAAGGAGAAGGGGATATGATCAAAGTAGAGAATTTAAATCATTCTTTTTTTGTCGGTAAGAAAAATCAAGAAAAAGAAATAGAAGTGTTAAAAAACGTTTCCCTACAAATTAACAAAGGTGAGATCGCTACAGTCGTAGGTCGTAGTGGATCTGGTAAATCTACGTTACTTAATATTATTTCAGGTTACTTATTGCCAACTTCCGGAAATATTGCTTTAAATGAACATGATGTGACAAGCTACACTGAGAAGAAATGGGCTCAATTTCGCCTCGAGCATTTAGGCTTTATTTTTCAAAGTTTTCAACTCATACCGAGTATCACAACTTTTGAAAATGTTGAGCTACCATTGACGTTAAAAGGTGTTGCTCCTAAGAAAAGAATAGAACTTGTACAGAAGATGCTTGAACAAGTTGGATTGCAGGAGCATGCAAGCCATTACCCAAATGAATTATCTGGAGGACAGCAGCAAAGAGTTAGTATTGCTCGAGCGCTTATTACAAATCCATCGATTATTTTAGCGGATGAGCCAACAGGGAGTTTAGATTCAGAAACAGAAAGGGAAATTCTCGAGTTAATCAAAAAGCTCAATAAAGAGAAGGGAATTACATTTTTTATTATTACTCATGATGATTATGTTGCATCGATTTCCGAGAAAACTTACGAACTCCATGACGGTGTTTTAAAAGAGGGGAGTGTTTTTCATGCGACTAAGTGATCAAATGAAATTTGTTCGAAGAAATATGAAGAAAAATAGATTAAGAGTTTTTATGACCATTTTAGCGACGACGATGGGGTGTGCTTTTTTAATTGTATTAGCGTCTGTAGGTTTTGGTGTTCATAAAAGTATCGTTGAAGAAATGACACAATATCAGATTTTGACTGAAATTCGCGTGAATGGTAAAGAGGTCAATAATCGTTATGAGCCGATCGATGAAGAAGATATAGAAAAACTCAAATCAATAGAAGAAGTGAGTGCAGTAGTTAGTAGAGTAAACCTATGGGGAGAAATCGTAGCTGAATACGATGAACGAAAAGCTAATGTTTCGATCATTATGACCGATATGAAAGAAGAGCTAAAGGCTAAGTTTGAGCTAGCTGAAGGAAGGGTTCCAGATAAAGAATCAGAAATTATTGTTGGCTATCATTTTGCAAAAAATTTATTAACCGAAAGCGAACGTATCGATAGGCAGAATTTTTATGAGACAGGTGAAGGCGAACTTCCTAGTGGTTATGTCGGCAATCTAATTGACGAAACGGTAACAGTCGTGATTACAAAGCAAGAGGACGATGAAGTATTAACAGAAGAGTATGAGTTTGTTATTGCAGGAATTGGTCGAGAACCTTCTCGTGATTGGATAGAAGACTCCAATCTATATATAGGTTATGAATATGAAGACCAATTGATTTCAGCTGTTTATCCAGAAGAAATATTAGCTGAAAGGCAGGGACAACGTTATAGTGATGTATTTGTCTATGCTCCAAGTGTCAATGAGATCGAAGCAGTTTCAAACCAATTAAAAGAAGATGGCTATTATGTTTATTCGATTTCCGATGAATTAGAAGGGCTTAATTTATTTTTTACAGCTTTAAAAGCGGGATTAATATTCGTCGGTACGGTGACCGTTTTAATCGCATCTATTGGAATTTTTAATACGATGACAATGGCGGTTACAGAACGAACTCAAGATATCGGTATTATGAAAGCAATTGGTGGAGATCCTTCAGTGATCCGACAAATGTTTTTAATGGAATCAGCGTATATCGGGGTGCTAGGCTCGACCATTGGTGTTGCGTTTTCTTACGCGATAAGTTGGCTAGCGAACTTAGTTATCCCTCTAATATTAGAAGCTGTAACAGACAGCCGTGGACCAATTGAGTTTACGTTCTCATACATTCCGCTAAGTCTAGTACTAATCTCCGTTTCTATTAGTATTGGTGTTGCTATCTTATCAGGTTTAAGACCAGCGGTTAAAGCGACGAATATAAATGTGTTGTCGGCGTTGAGAAGAGAAATTTAGTATGCATCAAGCAATATTAGAATTGTAAATTAGAGATTAAGAAGAGGGCGTCCTAAAAGTGTCTGACACTTGTTTTGGGCCACCCTCTTCTTATTTTATGTGAAAAAGTTCATCATAGCCACTGCGATAAAGTTCTTGTGCAATCATATTATAGCCGGAACTGTTCGGGTGAAGTCGATCAATCGTTAACAAACGATGACCAAACTTTTTAAAAATAGGGTAAATATCAACGAACTTTCCACCATACGCGGAAGTAATTTCAGTAAGTGTATGATTAAATTGAGATACCCAATAATGACTATACGGGATATGTGGAGATGGATTGTAAAGGCCAACGACTCTAATTAAAAAGGGTTTGTTTGTATGTTTTTTTATTTCATGTACCGTTAATAACAATGTTTCAAAATGATATTTTAACGATTTTAAGGCCTGATTAAAAACTATTGTATCATTCGTTTTTTGAAAGTGGCGATTGGCCTGGATTAAATCATTCCCACCTATTGTAATCGTAATTAGGTTTGCATGATAAATAGAGTTTCTTACGTTCGGATCTGTTAAATAGTGAATAAATTCGTAAGACGTAATTTTACGTTTAGCAAACTTGTTTGTTACGATTTTTCGCTTTAAGGCATATTCACTTAGCTTAGTATAGTTTTTCATAAGACCTGATTGCATAATAGCCCCAACCCCAACTGTCAATGAATCACCTAAAGCGGTATAAATAAGTGGAGGATGCATAGGTTTCAGCTCCTAAAAGAGGATGTTCAAAAAGTCCGGTAATCATAACTGTCGAATCTCTTCGTTGGCTCACTTCTGTGCTACTCATGTATTAATAGCATACATTCCGCTGCTCGAAGCTTCGCCGCCTCGACCTCCTCGGCTCTGATTATCCTCCTTTTTGAACACGCACTAAAAGTATATTTCTTACTATTAGTTTATGATGTTTGGAGCCAAGTGGTTATAAGTTTGTATGAAGCTTTATAGGAGCATACATGTGATTAATAAATAAGACTCGCCGGTTGGCGAGTCTTATTAAAAAGATAAGAAAGTATAAAATATTTGAACTAGGAAAGCTGTCTAGCTCCAAGATACTTCACTGAAATTGCTACAGTGCAAGTTTTGCGACGAGTAATCGCAGGAGCAGCGCCTAGCTTCTCTAGAGTTTCGGTCCATCAAGGTTTTTCTATTCGAGGTGTTGCTCAAAGAGGAGACAAAACATTGCTGGCCCTCCAACGCTTGTCGAAGCTTACCTAGGCGCTTGCGCTTTTCTTATAATATATCTACTCATCTAAGTAGGATTTTTAACCTCAGTAGCGAATTATTATTTATTAAGGAAGTAGAGCTGCTTTAATAAAGCGATTTTCATCTTCCACAAGACCGCAGCTCGCACATTGAACTCGCTTATCGGGACCACTATATTTCAAATGGTATGGTTCAAGGTTTTCAAGTTGCATGTATTGTCCTGTATGTTGATCTAACTTGACAGGGGTAACGAGTTGGTCGACGATATTAAATCTAGTTCCTGCTTTACATGATGGACAACGATAAGTCGTCATATAGTAATACTCCTTTCAATTAGGAATTTCTTTTAGTATTTCAAACAAAACCAACATTATACAATAAGTCTTGTTGTGTATTTAACAGAATTTCATACAAATCTCTCTTGACGGCTTACCGCTAGCATCTAACATGTAAAAGTCCGGGAGTGGCGCAACCTAACCAACTGTCAACTAACCAACAATCCAAATCTCAAGGAGGAATAATAATGCCATACGTAAACATAAAAGTGACAAGAGAAAATGGTCAAGGAATTACAGTGGAGGAGAAAAAGCAATTAATTGAAGGAACTACGAATCTCCTGCAAGATGTGTTGGGAAAAAATCCGGCAACGACAATCGTTGTAATTGATGAAGTGGAAACAGACAATTGGGGGATAGCCGGTCAAACGGTAACAGAGCGAAGGAAGGAAGGTAATTAGCGATAAAGAGTGCCTCTTAACGGTCGGAGTAGTAAACTCTTAAGGACAAGAGAGACCTTATTTGTGAATATAATAGTATTTTGAAAGAGTAAACGGACATCAGGTTCGCTATATGCATAAATTAACGCTTAAACTAGC
>SKOL01000408.1 GCA_007120055.1 Anaerobacillus sp. | reverse complement strand
TATCTACGCTAATTGTGGCAGAACAATGGTCTGGCTCTCCTTTCCGCAGTTACTGGGTCAGATATCCGCATTCAGTGGCTCAAAACTCCGCACTGCTGGCTCAAACCGTCCGCAATACTCAGAAGTCTAAACTTATCCGAATATACATGTCTTAAAACAACAATTGCTGCTGATAATTCCGATTTGGTAAATAAACCAGTTTTTCGTACTGTCACTCCCCGAAATTTCTTGTTTCACAAAAATGTTTCACGAACCTGCACATTTCATGCTCGTAAAACCGAAGAAGAATAATTGTAACTATCCCACATTTAACCGAGGTTAGCTACTCCTTTTTATTCTATTTCAACTATAAAGCCTGTAATAGTCGTTACATCAAAGCAATTGCTACACCCAACATTATTAAGTAGTTGACTTCGAATGCCTTTCGGCAAAGTTAGCCATTTCTTGTTTGCATCCATATAAAATCCCTTCTTATAAACATAGGTGCGCTTCTTTTGTTTCTGATGGGATATTACTTCTTTTTTAGATCTATGAGAACCGTCCACGCGTTTCCAGCTAACGGATAAAGAGGGACAGACCTGTCCCTCTTTCTTGATTTTTCGGATTGGTTATTTAATGGGTGTAAACGGAGTCGCCTTTCCCCAATCCTTTTTCTTAAGTTAGGAAAAAGCACCCTATAATGTAGGCTGGGTAGCATACACACTAAAGAGTGCTTTTTCATTATCATAGTTTCAAATCCAGTTCAAGTTGTTGATAATAATTGTAATCTGATTTTGAATGATTGTCGCTAGTTGTAGGATAATCATTAATTTCATTAAGTGATTTATTCACACTTTGCCCTAGTGCTTTGCCCAATAATGGAGGAACCGCATTTCCAACTTGGACGTATGTTTGTTGTTGATTTCCTTTAAATACAAAATCGTCAGGGAATGATTGAATTCTTGCTGCCTCCCTAACTGAGAGAGTTCGTAATTCAGTTGGATGAATGTACATATATCCGTCCATTCCAATATGAGCAATAACTGTCCATGAAGGTTGATCCATTATTAATCTTTTTAATCGATCATGAAAAATATCTTCTCTAAAAGGTAAGATTTGTCTAACTTCAGGTGGCAAATCCATGTACTTCTGCCCTTGTTTCATATGAGAAAAAACTCTTTTAGCTCGATCGTTTGAAAGTCTACATATATTATTCATAACAGAATTTTTTGGGTTGTTTTCCCTCATCATAATCTGGTAATCTGTTAAATTATCTGTTTTTGAATATTCAACTTCCGTTATTCGCCAATTATCTGTAATATTAGGTAAGTCCTCTATAGCAGATTGGACATCTACGAACTTTTTCAACCCATTTCTTTCTTCCTTAGGCTGATCAAAATAATGGGTAGGTTTTGGGTATTGGAACTTCCTTCCCTTTTTATGAGCAACTAAAAACATTCTCTTACGAGTTTGTGGTACACCGTAGTATACACTATTAATTACTTGAACTGGTTTGTGAACTTCATATGCTCCATCACCGATACTATTAATAATATCTAAAGCTGTGTTAAATACTTTTCCTTTATACTTCGTCATAAAATTCGGTACGTTCTCTATGATAAAAATTTCAGGACGAAAGTAATCCACATACTTTAAATACTCTAAAAATAATGTATTTCGGGGGTCCTCAGTAATATCTTTTTCATTTTCCTTATTAATTGATTGGATTTTAGCATGTCCAATAGTTGAGAACGTTGGACATGGTGGACCACCAATAATTACGTCTACTTTTTTATAACCAATTCTTTTATGGAATTCTTCAGGACAAATGTTTCTAATATCATCACAAATTGATACTGATTCAGGGTGATTTAATTGGTGAGTTTCTACTGTAGTGGGTACATTATCAATCGCACCTACACAAGTAAATCCAGACAATTCAAACCCCTTTGAAAATCCTCCAGCCCCACAAAATAAATCAATAAAATTATAACTCATCATTGTCACCTCTTGCTATATTGCCAACTATTCTTTGTACTCCAAGATATGGAATATTTTCTTCTTTTACAAAATAGGCTGGTTTATTTTTTCCTAATTCAATTAACTCATCAATTATCGATAAAATTTGTTCCGTTTCTTGATGCTTATCTCCAGCGGTGATATTTAAAGGAACAGCACCCACTGATGGAAATGAAACTTTGTTAATACTAGAATAACCTAATTCTTCTTGATTGAATATATCATACGTTTGGAACGGACCAACAATATAAGCACCTAACGTTCCCATAATCCCATCTTTATAAGCATGCATTTTATTCAAATCTTCTATTTTATATTTTCTTTGAAGATCCACTTTGTACTTAGCATCAAAATGAATAATACCAAATAAATTTTGTTTAATAAACATCTCAATTGAAATGTCTGGTTCTAACTCATGAGAAAATGATCTACCATAATAAATCGATTTAGCAGAACTATAAACTTTATTATAATATACCATTAAAGAAACATCGTTTGGCAATTTATAATGTATAAAATGATCTCTACCACCCTTTAAAGTAACTGCTAAAGTTTTATTATTATAAGCAATCCAATTGGAACTGTTAAAAGCTGTTCCAAATTTTTTGTTTAAACATTGAATAATTTTAATAAAAGACCAATATTCATATAAAGTGGGAACATCTTTTTGACCTAAACAAAAAGATTCGTCAAAAAAATCTATTGAAAGTTTTGATGCTAAAAATAATTGATTATACGCATTAAAAACTAGGTTGTAAGGATATTTTTTTTGTAATACTTGAGAATTGTATGAAACATTTTTCAACGTAGAAATGTTCTTAAAAAATGGAGAATTAAAATAAACATCGATAGTTTCTATTGCAGAATCAATTTCCATTAACAACTTATTGGTACTATCAACCTTTTTTTCTAACACCTCTCGTAACTCGGTTAATATCCCATATAAAGTTTCAATGAAAAATTTAACAAATGAATTCTCTGGAATATCAATAGTTTCAATAGCGTTTTTGCTATTCATTGATAAAGGAAGCGGTACAGCTGGATTTCCGTTAATATTTCTATTCGAAATAATATTTGACTTTTCTGATATAGCAGTAAGGTAATCGTCTGTATCAATTTCTTCTAAATTCCAAATATAATCCAATTCAGATTCTGTTTTCAATCTTGTTTGTGGACGTCGTAATATTATATCAAGCCAATAAGGAAGGTGTTCTGGACGTAGCAAATTTTTGATAAATGCAAACTGAGAGTAGTACACATTGTCATAGGACAATGTTTCATCTTTACTAAATCTTGTTTCTAAAAATGAACTTCCTCTAGATAATAGTTCCTGAAAAAATTCACTAATGTCTGTTACTAGAGTATTAAAATCATGATCATAATCAATTTTTCTTGTTTTTACCTCGATTAGGCTTTGTAATATTCCTAAAGCTTCCAAATTGAGCAATCCAACATAGTTATTTGAATTATAAATCCCTCTATATTCGTTCACATTTCTAGATAAGTTTAAGTTCGAATTAAAATGTTTATTAAACAACTGTGCAGAATTCACTAAGCTATTGCAAGAGCTAAATTTTAACCAATAATCAACGTTTTCTAACAAAATAATTGGAACTGCACTGTCTTCTATTATTTTCAGATCTGAATTATTTTCTCCGATAAGATGAGCACATATTGTGAAATCATGAATAGTGAACTCTTTATTTTCAATTACTTCCTCAAGATGATAATTGACGGAGGAAATTTCGATTTTTACTTGATTGTTTGTAATTGAGATATACTTAGCGTTCCATTTCATACTAGATCATTCCCCAATAAATGATGCATAGCCTTTTTCAACGTCATCTTGCATTTGTTCAACTTTTGATTTAGAGAGTTTATATTGTTCTTCAGTACCCAAAAGGGTAATCATGTTACTTAATATTGGTTTAAGAGAAAGTTTTGAACCATGAAGTTTAGGAAGTAGTTTTTGATATATTTGTTCATCAAGAAACTTTTTGTAATCTTGATCACCGTATAACTTTGTACTCTCTAAAATGTAAGTAGAAATTTCATCAATTACTCGATATGCAAACCGACCGTTCAAAACTTTATATAATTCATCAAGCATCAATGTATAATCACTATACCAACTTTTAGAAGTGATTTCTTGATACACCTGTTTTAACGTTGCAACAGACCGAATATATTTAGAAGGAATCATCCCATTCATTTCAATCACATTGGCTCTGTCTAACACTTTTGGTGAAAACATATAGGTTGTTTCATCGACATTAACAGTACCGATAATTTTAAGGTTACTAGACCATTTTACTTGAGAGCCATCCGGGAGTTTAATAATATGGTCTAGCGATTCTAACGCAGATAAAAAATCCGAAAAATAACGTTCAACATGAGATAAGTTCATTTCATCAAGTATGACAACATAGTCATTAAATGGATTTTCATTCGCATCTTTTATAAATCGAACGAGCTCTGTAGATTGATAGCCGTCTTCGCCACTTAATATGACATTTTTAAACCCTAACAGCTTTTTATTATCATTCCAATTACTCCCAACAGATATATGCAACTTTTTCTTCTTATATAATCCCCATAGTTCCGCTATTTTTGTTTTTCCAGAGCCACTGATACCTGTTAAAATAAGAAAGGGCTTCGTATTTAGCGAAAGAATAAACCTTCGAATTAAGTCATCATCAAAAGTAAATTTTTCTTGATTGCAGAATACTTTAAAATCAGCAATATCATTAATTGCCATGTATAACCCTCTCCATTCTGTAAATTTTTCTTGATCGTTCAGATACCTCGCCCATTGAGTAGTTTCGAAAACAACTTCATCTCTGCCTGAAATATTTCTATTAAAACTGTAATAATCATCTTTATATTCTCTGATTAAAAAGTCTGCTTTAACTTTTGAATAAACGTGATCCTTAAACCCAAACATAAAATCACTTGCATTCACATGTGGATATTGGTCTGGCTCAAATGTTAATAAATCCGATATCTCTAGGGGTCCCTTAAAATAAGTATAGTTGGTTAATCTTTTTAAGTCACCAGCTGGCTTAGTCAACTTTCCTCTACTTTGGATAAAATTATTGATATATGTCTCATCAATTTCGCTTGGCGAAAATACACTTAATTTATGAAAGAGCGAATAAAATTCAGTATAGGTTAAATAGCTTTCCTTCGGATTCACCTTACTCAATTGCAATAAAATTTTTAAAATCATTAAATAAGGCTTAATAATGGGATCATTTTTAACCCTAGTAGCGTAACTAGGAGTAGGATATTGCCAATTTATCAAAAAATAATTAATATAATCCCCAGCTAAATGATCGTTTCCCTTTCGAATCTGAGCATAAATTGCTTCAAGGAACTCATTTTTCTGAACTACCCCTTGTTCGTTCCTTTCAATCAATCCTAGTAAATTAAGAACAGTTATGATTTGCTTAAAAAAATCTTGATTCGACGTCTTGTTAAAATACTTTATAGCGTATCCTTTTAAATTATTATAGTCTTTCCCATGGCATCCTCTAATAAAGTTATAAAGTCCATTTTCATCAAAGAGATTTTCTTTATTAATTTTTCTGACTCTAGGGGCAGCTTTAAGCATCTTTGATTGTCCTTTCCTAATAAAATCATTTACCAGAAAAAATCCTTTTCCGTCGATTCACTTTAAATATTCAACTAATGATTTACGCCACTTAATAAACTTCTCTTTATCATTTACATATATTGCCCACTCGTTAATGATCCCTTTATCGGTCGAGGAAACATCCCTATTAAAATCAAAATATTCAGTTTTGTATTCCTCAATCATGTATTTTCCAAAATTCAAAAGTTTTTCTTTTAATACAAGTCCGATCATAAAATCAGTAACATCGGGATAATCACTTGAATTATCAGTAATTAAGTATGATTCCTTTAACAATGCCTTATAATACCCTGTCTTTCTTTTTAAATCTTTTATTTCTACCGGAGCTCTTCTCGCACGATCATCGATAATATTAGTAATTAAATCATCTGTGATTTCATCAGGAGAAACGATCGTCGGTTCATTAAAATATTTATAAAAATCATGGTAAGAAAAATAACCCTCACCTGGAGATTTTTGATGTAAAAGTATCAATGTTTTTAATATAATTAAAAATGGCTTTGAAATAGGATCATGTCTATTTTCTTTAATATTTGGAGCAGGAAATTGCCAATGAACGAGAAAGTAATTAATGTAGTCTTTGGCAAATCTATATTTACCTTGTTCAATTTTACGGTTGATTGCCTCAAGTAAATTGTTTTTGTCTACTATCCAATATTTTTCTTCTGAAAGTTTTAACTGTAACAATCCTAAGAAGTTTAAGTACGTAATTATTTGACCAAAGTATTTCTTATTTTTAGTTTGGTAATACCTAACTGCGTGTTCATTTAAATCGGAATATTTTTTCCCAAATGAACTGCGAACAAAGCCGTAAAAACATTTATGTTTCGTGTCAAAAAAAGTTCTCTCAGCTGTTACTTGGCTAACGTCTGGAGTTCTCCAATACATTTTTTATAAATCCTTTCATCTAGAAATTGTTTTAACGTTTTTGCTATTTCTTTCGCCATTATTGGAGGAACCGCATTTCCTACCTGTTTATATTGATGGGTCCGTGAACCAACAAATTTAAAGTTATCAGGAAATGATTGAATTCTAGCTGCTTCTCTTACTGTAAAAGTTCTTTCTTGATTAGGATCTGGGTGGATAAACAAGTTACCATCCTTATATAAATGAGCAACTACTGTTCTTCCAGGGAGATCTTTACGCTGTACTGTATAACGATTCCCAAAATGCTTTGGATCATGATGTATTAAGTCTGGTCTAACTTTTTGTAATTCTTTTAATTGCCATTTATTTTCACTCAAAATTTTGTAGCGTTCGCGATCCTTGTCATTATGCCTTCTAGCAACATGATTGAAAAGGTATGGAAATTCATCACTTCTAATTTGCTTAAGATATTCATTCCATATAGAAGGCTTAAAATCAACGACTTCTTCCCCTTCTCCAGGTAATATTTTAGGTAAGTCATAAATAGCATCTTCAACTGTTAAAAATTTCTTCTGTTCGGGCTCACCCACTTCATCAGGAGCATAATGTTTTTTAGGAATGGCATTGTATATCTCCGATGGATCTATATCAATGTCTTTTCTAACACCGATTATGATAACCCTTTTCCTAGTTTGAGGAACTCCATAATGGACGGAATTCAAAACAATTTCTTTTTTATCAGTTGATATATTATATGTTTCCTGCATTCTTTCAAAGATCACACTAATAATTGGCACTCCATTAGGTTTAGCACTTAGTAGACCGGTCACATTTTCAAAAACAAAAATCTTAGGCTTAAAGTAGTTCAAAATTTGCAAATAATTTTCAAATAAATAGTTTCTTTTATCCATTTTCATAGAAAATGGATCTTGGGCTCTTCCAACTGATGAAAAGCTTTGACATGGTGGCCCACCAACAAGTACATCCACAGTTTGTCCATTTACTGCTTTTTCTATAATATTAATGACTTTTGGATTAGTGATATCTTCACAAATAACCCCTTTTTCTATTTCATCCTTAGGATATTCATAAAAATTCATTCTTTCTTCTAAAGTGTTACAAGCATGCCTATCAAATTCAACATGACATAAAGCTTTAAACCCCTCCATATAAAAACCTTCACTAAACCCTCCACAGCCAGCAAAGAGATCAATAAAAGTATAATTTCTATTCATTTTTCACACCCTCTATTACCGAATTTTCTTTTATTTAGTTAATTATAATTTTATCAAGATACGAACATAAGTTCAATAATTGAATATCAAAATTTTATCTATTATAAAATCTCACAAATACTAACTATAACATATAAAACTACTGTTTATTCAATTTATTATCACTTTATATTAAGAACAAGAGTCCGATTTGGAACGAATCTCTAAGATCCATTCCCTAAATAATATATAATATCTAACGAATTCGTGCTCCATTATTCTTTTTGTCGACTCCGTACTTTTATTAGTAACTATAACATTTGAAGATTCTTCATAAAAAGACATTTGTTTTAGGATTTTCGTTTTTCGTCTCTTCAATTCAGAAGATACTAGGTGCAAAACGACAATTTTTGCTTTTGCAGGATTTCTATCCTTTCAGTAGCTTTTCGTTTAACAATATATGTCTATTAAATCTCTAAAATTTTCTTAGGATATTGTGTTATTAAAACTAGTTTTTTATTTACGAACATTCATTTGTATGCTAATATTCGTATTATAGAAATTCTACATACATAGAATAAATCACTCACCGATTTGAAGCGAGGGGGGAAATTATGCCTTTTTCATATGATAAGTTATGGAGAGTAACTACTAGTATAGGGGTGAACAGAACCACTTTCCGGGATGAATGTGGAATAACATCAGCTTCTTTAGCTAGATTAAGTAAAAATGAAAATGTTAGAATGGAAGTACTCGAGCGAATTTGTAGTTATTTAGATTGTAATATAGAAGATATTGTTGAGTATGTTCCGGAGAGGAAAAAAATGAAAAATAGTAATCGTCTTAAATTTATAGATTTGTTTGCCGGAATTGGTGGCTTTCGGCTTGCAGGTGAAGAAAATGATATGGAGTGTGTTTTTTCATCAGAAATTGACAAATTCGCTTGCGAAGTATATAAACATAATTTCGGTGAAATGCCCCAAGGGGATATTACTAAAATACCAGCGAATGAAATTCCTGATTTCGATGTTCTTTTTGCTGGTTTTCCGTGCCAACCCTTCAGTTATGCCGGGAATTTACAAGGGTTTGAAGACGAAATACGAGGCACGCTCTTTTTTGATATTATAAGAATTTTAAAAGAGAAACAACCGAAAATGTTTTTACTAGAAAACGTGAAAGGCTTAAAATCTCATGAAAAAGGAAAAACCTTAAAAACAATACTGGAACATTTAGATCAATTAGGTTATCACTTGCATTGGACGGTTTTAAACAGCTTACATTTCGGTGTGCCACAATCTAGAGAAAGATGGTATTGTGTAGGGTTTAAAAAGGATGTAGCTTTCGAATTTCCTACTCCTACAAACGAAAAAGTCCCTCTTCGTGACATCATTGATTGGAATGATAACAATAACCCTTCGCTTAAATTAAGTGAATTTGAAATGAATAGGATTAGGCATCATTTTAATGTTTGTCCTCTTGAATCATCGGATCAAATAAGAGTGGAACACGACAACTCTAAATATGCTCCTAATACAAAAAAGGGCAAATATGGAGTCTTCTCTTATTTAAAACCTGATAAATCGTTACGTTTTCATGTCGGTGATTTTGCGAAAACGCAAATACAAGAAGCTTATTATTGTAATTTAGACAGCTATGCTCCATCGATCATTGCAGCGAGAGCTCCAAAGTTATGGGACTTGGAACGTCACCTTTCAGACCGAGAATGTGCCCGATTACAAGGATTTCCTGAAGAATTTAAATTGGCTAATTCCTCCGTTCAAGCGAAAAAACAACTTGGTAATTCAATAACGGTCACTGTTATTTCAAAAATTATCAAAAATATGCTACAAGCATATGAAGCTAATACTCCTCGTGTAAAACAGTTGGAATTATTAGATATCATGTAAAAAAAGCTGCGTCCTAATTGGAGCGCAGCTTTTTCTTTTTAATCCAATAAATGAAAGGTACTTTTTATAGAGTCTGAAAGCAGCTTATTACGTTCCTTCATTGGTTTAGAAAAATCGACGGAAAAAGCAAAGATATTTGCTTCTTTAAAGCTATCTACATGAATTCTGATCGGTTGAAGATTACCGTAATATGGATATATTAACCCTCCGTAACTTGAGTTAAGTGCATAACAGTAAAAAAGTAGTTGATATAAATCAGATAGTTCACCGATTTTTTTGTGATTAGAAATATCTTTATTTTTTGCGTCAAGTACCGCAAAGGCCGAGTTAGTATCATGATGGTAATCAATCATAATATCTGGTGAAAAAGATTTAATATATTCATTTGAACCAACTTTAAACTTGCCCATTGGTTTTGGTTGATCCCACTTCGTAACATTTAACTTTAAATGGTTCAAAAGGACCTTCCTTACATATTTTTCAAACAAATGGTTTGAATTCACTAAATAAGAAGAGCTGGTCACTTGATTGCTTTTAAGATTGATTTTCAAATCTTTTAAAATTTTCTCTGCTAACCCTAACACGATCGGGTACTTCTCATTTTCAAAGTACATTTTCTCGGCATTTTGTTGTAATAAAAGAGGTAAATCCGTAGTATCAACATCTATTTCATCAAAATAAGAATTTGCTAGGGCGTGCAACTTAATATGTTTCGCTTTTTTTCCTAAAATCCTGACTTTGTCCAATGCGAGCTTAACAATTTTATTATAGGAAGTGTTCAATGTATGCACTTCATATTCAATCGGAATTTGATCTTGCAACAAGTTGAGCGGAGAAATTTTATCTACCAAAATTTTTCCCCTTATTTGATTTGTAACTTCTGTAACTTTTACAAAATCTCCTTCTACACCATGACTGACTAGATCAAATGTTTCTTTTAAAAAAAGATCGATTAAATTTTCTTGCATACCAAAGCTTTCATTCTCTCCTAACAAACTGCTGATTTTTTCATCTAAAAGCCCCTCATTATACAATTGCATTTCTAAATAATGATTAACAGATAGTTTAGATATCCGTGGTAATATATTGATGGTCAAATCTTTAACACGAATGCTACCAATCGTATAGCTATCGAAGATGATCGTTTCCCCTTGTAATACCATTGGCAAATCCTTATGATCCTTTAAAAATTGTTTAAATTCATCAATATAATTTTTATTCAAAGTATAAGAAGAGTTTTCATAAATATTAATGACGTTCATATCAGCTTAAGTATTCCTTTATCGATTGAACAAATTCAGTACCCGTTTGTTGTTTGTACAGCTTTTCCCCAATCACACTCATGATCAAATCAGCGTTTCCATTACAGTAATCTTCAATTAAAGGGACTACAACAAAATTAAACAAATGTTCAAAGTCATCTAATGGCCACACGAATTTCTCGATTTCTTGTGAATACACGTGATCTTTTAAGAAAATCGCATGACCTATGACCATTTCTTTATTACTTAAAACAGAGAATAAGTTTTGATTAATTTTTGCTAACAAGTCAGCAATCGAGAAAACATTCCCTTCGACTTTCGCCTTGTCAATTAAAATGCCAAGATCAGGCTTAATATATATTTGATAAAAACGCCGTTTAATCGCGTAATCTATACGACCGACCGTTCTATCAGTCGTATTCATGGTGCCGATCATTTTTAGGTTATCTGGTAAGTAATAATCCTTTTCTTCTCCATTAAAAGATAATTTCAGCGTTTCTCCGCGGTCTAATAACTGGATCATCTCTCCAAATACTTGGCTAACATTCGCTCGGTTAATCTCTTCTATAATTAATAAGTACTCTTTATCTCGGTTGGCGGCTGCAGTTGCCTCTTCGATCAATAAAATTAATTCCCCTTTTTTATCTTTTAAAGTTCCGTTTTCTAAAATCTTTCCACCTATGAAATCTTGGTATGAATATTGTGGATGAAATTGAATCCTCTTTACTTTATTGAATTTTTCAGAAATCCCCTTCGCTAAAAATGATTTCGATGTGCCAGGCGGCCCCATAAAAATTACTTGTTTTGCCTTGGTCAGTAGCCGATGGCAAAAATCAACACTTAAAGTCGTTTGACTCTCGATTGAAAAATTGCCGCCACCAAATTGAACAAACGAATTCTCTGTTGTTGGCATTTCGTCATCTTCCGCTTCAAACTTTTCAATCCAGTCCGGGTTTTTCTCATGATTACCAATTAACGATCTCACAAAATGCGATGTTACCCTTTTTTCAGCATATACAGGTCTTATTCCACTACTTGTCGAAAAAATGGATGTTTTCTCCTCTTCAGTAATATGAAAGTACTTCATAAAATTTGTAATTATATTGGAGAGTGGAACTTCATATGTAAATTCATTAAACCGTACAGACCAAATGCTTAACGCATCTAAAGGGATTTTTTCTTCAATGCCACTGAAAAAATCTAAATAGTTGTGTTTCAATTTGATTAAATTAGGATGGTCAGGATCATGAGTAACAATCGCTTTCCATTGCCGGCCACCACCTGCAACATTATTAATTAACCTTTGTGTAGACCACATTTGAAGTGCTTCTGTTGGGTTCTTTCCCCAACCATTCATCGCTATAGGGTTAATAAAATTATACTTTTCCTTTAAATAATCATCGGATATGAATAAGTATGACAACTGCCGTGTCGCTTCTAATAGTTTCTTTTTTGTGGCTTCTGCCGATAATTCAAGATAATCATGCTGAGATATTCCCGCATGTTTTAAAATTAACAAAGAAAATAGTTCACTTTCATACTTAAAATGAATGTTTGAAAGAACATTATAGCTGTCAGATATTGTTTTTTCACTCAAATAACAATTTTTCATTTATTTAACTCCTAACCTTTATATTTTCGTAACTTCTTTTTCAGTTATATTAAACCATCTATAAATACTTACAAAATTTCATCTATTGTAAACGATGATAATTATACATTATATAGCCTTCCTCTCAAAATGATAATGCAAACGATACTCGCAAATCTCTTTCGTCCACTCATAAAGCATCTCTTCGTCCTCAGCACCAACATCAAAGTTTAACGCAAACTGGTTCTCTTCAAACGTCACTAATCCTTTTGAGCTGCCGCTCCATTTGGTCATGGGCATTTTGACGATGAGTTTGCTTACTTTTTCTTCGTCGTAATGCCAGTGGCGTTTTGTTTCTTTGTCGGAGAAGTCGATTTTTTTGCGGTATTCGGTTTCGGTTAAGTATTGGTGGAAAAATGGCGCGACTTCTTCTGGTGTGATAGGCTTGTACCAATCATTTGTACTGCGATTTAACATCGCTAGTAACACAACCATTTTATAACTTTTCGCCATGCCTGTTTTTTCAACTTCAACGAGCCACGGTTCATAGCGTTTAAAAGCTTCTTTTTCTCGTTCACTTAGTTCATCTGCACAGTATAAAAAGCCGTGATAAGATTTGAATTCTTGGCGGTATTGGATGCTTTCTGACTGTCCTTTTAAGTGTAGCTCCAAGTACGTCGGCCTTCTGCCTAGATCTTGTTTTAATGTGAAGTAATCATCTTTTAACTTTTCTTTTCGTGGTTGCCGTTTTCTTGCCATTTCGGTTAAAAGATCGATGACTTGTGTGTCGAGTTCAAAAACGCAGTTAGCAGGAACTGCTGGCTGTATTTGTTTGGCCTTTTTTGCTTCTTTAGCCGTATCAAGAACGCTTAGTTTCACATCAGCATTTCGGTAGTTTCCGATCAAGTCGATGACGACACAATAATCTTTTTCCTCGTGCAGTCGTAAGCCACGACCGATTTGCTGGGTGAAAACGGTTAGTGATTCGGTTGGGCGCACGAAAAGAAGTGTATCAACCGCTGGGATGTCGACCCCTTCATTGAACAAATCGACGGTAAATATTGCATCAAGTTTCCCTGCTTCAAGTAATTGAATCGCTTTTTTACGCCCGACTTCCACTTGTTTTGAATGAAGGGCAATGGTTTTGTAGCCGTTTTCGTTGAAATAATTCGCTAAAAAGTCGGCTTGTTTGATCGATGAACAAAATACGAGCGTCCGCGTTTGCTTATGTTTTTCCCACGCTTTTAAAATTCTTTCGGCCATATCTTCTCGTAGTTGCACTTGCAACAGTTCTTCTTCCGCGTAGCGGTTACCGAGCCAAGTAATTTGGCGGTAATCTGTATCATCGTAAACGCCATGATAATGGAACGGTGCTAACCATTGACGTTGGATCGCTTCGAGAAAATCGATGCGAAACGCGACGTTGCCATCACAAATCGCATAAACATCTTTGTTGTCATTTCGATCAGGCGTTGCGGTGATGCCGAGTAAAAACTTCGGTTGGAAATAGTCTAACACTCGTTGGTATGAACTCGCTGCTGCGTGATGGAACTCATCAACGACGATGAGATCAAATTCATCTGCTGAAAAAGCTTCAATGTGTTGCTTCATACTTAATGTGAAAATCGAGGCAAACACATAGTCAGCTTGTCCTTCTTTTTGCTTTCCGTTGTAGATCCCGTACGTTTTTCCAGGGTTGACGTTTTCAAATGAGTTTTTCGCTTGATGTAAAATTTCTTCCCGATGCGCGATAAAAAGAACGCGTTGAAAGTGTTGAGCAAAAAATGCTGCTAAATACGTCTTTCCTAGGCCTGTTGCCATAACTACAAGTGCACTTTTATAGTCTTCTTGTAACGTCGTTTCTAGTTCATCGAGGGCATCAATTTGGGCAAAACGTGGAGTAATTTCTTCCCCGTATGGCGCTTGTTGTTCTTGGATGATTTCAGGTTCTTCATCCTTTGGTGTCGGTAACATAAGTTCCATTTCTTCTCGTTTCGTCCACGTACGAACGAGGTTCGGGTGACTTTGATGAAATTTTTCATACGTCTCTTCATACGTTTTCAACGTTTCTTCATTTATTTCGATCGTTTGCTCGTGATACATCAGTTTTGTAAATTGATCAAGTGCTTCAGCGTATACGTCAGGACTTTCCGACAACGAAAGGTTCCATTCTACTCCTGTCGTTAGAGCCGATCTAGATAAATTGGACGAACCGACGATGAGATGTCCTTCGTCATTAAATTGAAAAAGGTAAGCCTTCGGGTGAAATGACGTCCCATTGCTTTGCGATAAACGCACTTCAATTTTTTCATGAATGTTCATTAATGTTTTTAACGCTTCTGGCTGGGTGATAAATAAGTAATCCCCTGTACAAATTTTAATATCCGCTCCACGCTCGGCAGCTTTTCTTAACGGTTCACGAAGGACTTCACAGCCTGACTTCATCACAAAGGATGTTAATATACAAATACTTGAGGCCTGCTCGATTCCTTTGACGAGATGTTCGACTAACTGTTCCGTAATTAACTGCGCTTTAGTCATCTTCGACCTCATGTAAAAAGATTTTTTCTTGAAAGCCACCACGTTTTTCGGCTTTTTGACGGCGTATTTCTTCTAGTTCTTCGAAGGTTGCGCCATGGCAAGCTGCTAACGCATGAATAATTTCAAGTACATCTGCCAATTCTTCAATCGCCTCCGTGTCATTTGCTGCATATGTATATTCCTCAAGCTCCTCAAAGCTTTTATTCTTTAACTCTTTTAAGTACTGTTCGTCATTTAAGGTGGAAGTTGTGTACTTCTTTCCAGCTTGTTGGATGATTTCTGGGATGCGATCGCGGACGAGTTTGTTGTATGTAGGCATATTCGTTTCTCCTTTTACTATTAATAAATTCTTTTCTCCGGAATTACGCCACGAACCCCACCTCTTGGGTTTTCCATATCCCCTTCGAATCGTGGAATTAGATGCACGTGAACGTGGAAGATCGTTTGACCAGCCGTTTCGCCACAGTTAATGCCGATGTTGTAACCGTCTGGTTGATATTTTTCTTCAAGTAATGACTTTCCTTGCTCCAGCAACTCATTGATCGCCTCTCTCTCTTCGGTCGTCGTATCAAAAAAGTCACTCACATGACGTTTCGGAATGATTAAGAGATGACCTTTATTTACTGGGTATATGTCAAAAATCGCGTATGCTAGTTCGTTGGATAGAACGATGTTTTCTGGGGTGCAGAATGGGCAAGTTGTGTTCATAATTTAAAGCTCCTTATGTAGTTATTGTCTCTACAAATTATAGCAAAGTTTTCCAATAGGTCGGGTATCCTATTTATCAGTTCATATAAAGAGATTAGATATGTAGCGTGCCTGGTAACTCCCGGAAATTGACCTTTAAATTCGTTTGATTTAGCTGAAAGATAGTTTTTCAAAATCACTA
>SKOL01000258.1 GCA_007120055.1 Anaerobacillus sp. | reverse complement strand
TAAACATCTGCTCTTGTGATGTTTGATTAATAGGATGAATAAGTTTTAACACACCAAATATTAACGGTGTTTCCATAGTAATAGGGAGATACAAACTTAATTTTTCAATATCTTCATCTCTAAATAACCGTTGTTCAATTAGATCAAGAATTAAACGATCATAGATATAGGGTTTCATACTTTCCTCTATATGCTTTAAATGATTATCTTTATCGCTTTGTTGTTTTGTTTGAACGATATCATTTTTTAATTCTTGTAAAAGCTCCGTGAATTCCTTTGGATGAACTGGTTTAGTTAAATACTTGTCTACTTTTAAATCGATTGCTTGTTTTGCCAGGTCAAATTTCTCATGCCCTGACAAAATAATAAATCGAACTGTCGAAGAAAAGGCTTTCACACATTTGATCAACTCTAGCCCATCCATATAATTCATATAAATGTCGGTAATCACTAAATCGGGTAGTTCTTTTAATTGTTTTAGCTCTTTTAGTGCGGTTTCACCGTCATCAGCAACACCCACAACCTTGAAATCTCTTTCCATTTTTGTCAACATTTTTGTAAGGCCATTTCTGATTATTTCTTCATCATCGACGATAAAAACTTTTAATTGATCCATTCTGTCACACTCCTACCTACTTCTTTAGTGGTATTAGAATAGTGCTATCCGAGGTCTTTTCACTTCTAGAACTCTTACAAATTTGCATTAAGAGAGCCTATCATAGATTTTTAAAATGGAAAAATTGGCTTTGCTCAAGTCTAGCGAAATTCACTGTTTTGCTTACAATTTAACCCTTTATCAAAGCTAAACTTTCTTCAATAAAAGAAAGGGAGATAAATTGAAATTTTATTCAATTTATCTCCCCTTAAATTTCTACATCATTTCAGGAACAACTTATTAACAAATTATTCTGTAAATATACTTTTATTTTACAACAAAACTACTACTTTTAAAAACTGTTTTTACACTTTTCGACGTTAAGTTCATTAACCATTTATTATGACCTAACTTTTGAAATGTCGAATCTGAGTTTTCTATATCCCCAGACCAATATAAGATGATTTGGTCAGGAACTTTATTTCCCTGTTCTAAATTAAAATTAAATTCATACTCACCTTCGTTTAGTAGTTTGAAAGATATTGTCACCTCTCCATATTTAGTTGGTGTTCTTTCAAGAATTAAATCTTTATTTTTTTGGGGTAACCATTGTTCCGGTAAACCAGGAAAAATTTCTAGATTTCCTTGTTTCTCAAATAAAATCAAATGACGAACTAAACGAATAAATTCCGCAGATGCCCAGTTATGAGGCATATCTCCGCAATATTCAGCTGCATGAGAATGTGTTAAACTTTGCTCTTCCCTCCAAACTCGACTTGGTGCGGCGTGATTAGCAAAAGCGTATAGATAATCAACTGCCTTATCAGGGTTGCCTGCATATAACCAAACTTGTGCATAAAACATTGCAGAGTAACCCCAGATTGCTTGATCATGAACCCATCCTGTTTCTTCTGGTATACCTTGTTTGTTATCAATCGTATCCAACAATGCTAAAAAGTCTGTAATAATTGAATCATCAGGTCCAAAAATTTCTCCAGGATACATCGCATGTGCTAATGCCCATGTCGCTGATTGCGGACGGTCGTATTCACGGTGTTCCATATTCATTGAAAAATACGAAATTCCATCTATTGTTTTCTTTTTGTCACGTTCAATCGCTTGATACAAATTAGTTTTTATTTTTTGATAAAGAGTATAAAATTCTTGATAATCCTTTAATTTTAAGCGCTTACCTTCTTCGTAAGCTGATTTTAAACCAATTAATATCCATAAAGGGGTGGTGTATTCAGGGAAAGGCCCGGAAATTCCACCATCTGAAAATGCAGGTGGGAACAAATCATACCCTTTATAATTCGGTCCAAGTTTTTTAGCTTCTTCCCTCATATTATTAATGTATTCTAATGCACGTAACATTGTCGGCCATAATTCTTTAAGGCGCTCGTCATCATCCATAAGCTCACATTGCCGAACAAATGTGGCTAAAGCAATCCCTGTTTCTTTGAAGTGATTCGGGAGAATTTGTATAGAGCCGTCAGGTCTTGCTCTTTTTAAGACTGCTAATATACCTTGATATGCCTCTTCTCTTTTCCCCATCATATGTGCTGCCTCTAGTAAAAAGTGTCCATCAACAACCCATAGGCCCCTATAAACTGTAGGTCCAACTTGGAATTCATAAACTCCGTCCTTAACTTCTCTAGCTTGTAGAATATTTCTAGCACAGGAATTTAACATCTCCATAATTTGGGGATCTGGGATTTCGAATTTATTTTCAAACAGTTGAATTCCCTTCCAATATTCCTTCATTTGTTTCTCAGCTTCGTCGGCCCATTCTAAAGTTACTTTTTCAGGAGACAGTTCCCCCTCTAGTACAATTGCAAATACTCCCGAACGTGTCTCTCCAGAATTTAAGAACGAAGAGTGAGAAATTCCATCTAAATTGAGGCCTTCTTCTGTCCAATAACTTGTCGTGCCTTTTGATTCAATGATGATCGGAAGGTCATTTGTCGGACCATTAAGTATTAACTCTACTTTTGAAGGTGCATAACCAAAAGAAGCTGAAACCTTTAAAGACCAACGAATAATATCTGCCCTTAAACCTTTTTCATTTTTGTAAGCAAAAACTTTCCATTGAAAGTAGGTATTTTCATATTCTTCTGTTGTTATCACAAATGGTGTAGAAGCATCACCATAATCTTGTGTTTGCTTTATTAAATAATCTTTATGAGTAAATTTAGGTATTAATCTGTGCTTAAAACCTAAATTTCAATCCTTAACTTTAGTATATTGTGAGATATTCTCTTCTTTTGGAATATTGAATTGTTCCATTGAAAATGAAGAGAATTCATAATTATAATTAATACTACCATCTTCTCTAATAATCGTTTTATGTTCGTCATCTACTAATCCAATACAAGTTTGAATAATCGAAGGAGAATATTTAAAATCAATTTTCCTTTGTTGTGTATCCATATTTATAGCCCCCTATAATTGAGTGTAACCTCGCGTTGCTATCATTAGAATCAAACCTCATCGAAATGAATGAGAGAAAACTTCTTTTTTTGACTACTAATTCTATAGATCAAGACTGTTATTCTTACAAAAATATCTCTGCTAATACTTTGACGATAGGTCCTAAAATGAACATATCTGAATCACCAGTCCACATGACCATATCAGGAATCGTTGTTTGAGTTAGAAAGGTTACTGTAACAAATTGGCCTAATGCGACAACTGTTGATGTAATAAATCCACCAATGACTGCTCCACGAATACCTCCTGTAGCATTCCCAAAAACCCCTGCAGTTGCACTATGGAAAAAAATCACAATCATCGTTGGTACAAAAACATAGATGCCTGTAGATCCTAAAATAATCATCCATAGAATCGATCCCGTAAATCCACCGATAAAACCTAAAGTTACAGCATTCGGAGCGTACGTGAATGTGACTGCAGCATCAATTGCTGGTTTCGCCCCCGGAACAACTTTTTTAGCAATTCCTTCAAAGGCAGGCAAGAGTTCATTAATAAACATTTTGACGCCGTAAATGACAATTGCAATCCCACCCGCAAACGTGAGTGCATGAATAATCGAATAAACATGAAAATCTTGCTGACCTGCATTCGCAATAATTTGTTCACTAGATACTGTTCCCTTACTTGATACGATTATCGCCCCTACTAAAAATAATACACCCATCGTTAAAGCATTTATTACATTAGAATCCTTTAAAAATTCCATTTGTTTTGGTAACTTTATATTTTCGCTACTCTGCTTTGGATCTCCAAATATTTTCCCGAAAATCGCTGACAAAATCGCTACTGAAGCAGATGTATGACCAAAAGCGATATCATCATTACCTGTAACTAATCTCATAAATCGTTGAGTTAAAGCAGGCTGAATTGTCCAATACAGACCCATGACAATAGACAAAAAGATGACTAACTTACCTATGGAAATATCTTGTACAGTGTTAACAACAATGCCTGCCATTATAGTAGTCATCCAAAACATCATATGACCAGTTAAATAAATGTATTTAAATTTAGTGATTATCGCCAATAGGATATTTAAACAAAAACCTAGGGTCATTGACAATGCGATAGCACTTCCATATTGATTAAGAAAATTCTCTTGACCAATAAAATTCCCTAAATTCTCTTCACTCAAATTAAATACTTCGGTCCATATTGGTTGAAAAACTACGACAGCTTTAACGATAATTTCCGCCCCAGCTTGAATAATAATAAAGCCAATAGCTGCTTTAATTGTACTTTTTATAACGTCGCTAAGTTCTTTTTTTTGAAGGAGTGTCCCCAATAATACAATTAACGCAATAAGTATAGCAGGGGTCCCAAATATATTAATTGCCAACCATTGTACAGTATCCATGATAATTTCCTTTCAATACTGGCTATTATTTGTCCGCTTGGACAAGCTTTTCTATAAATTGTTCTGGTGTAAATTCACCTAACACCATCCCTGATAATGCTGAAGGAAATTCAGTTTGTACAGTTGATTTAGCCTGTGAAATTAAATGTTCAAATGTATATGGAGCTGCTATTAAACTATCTAATATCTCAAGAGAAATAGGGTCAACATTATCATTCTCATTGATCTCATAATTTAAAGAATGATGTGCCGTACCGGTTTTTAAGAATAACGCTTTTGCAGTCTCAGGACTTGTCAGCATTTTCATAAAAGCTACAGCATACTTTTCACGCTCAGGGTCT
>SKOL01000498.1 GCA_007120055.1 Anaerobacillus sp. | reverse complement strand
TCGTTGACACCTTCATCCATGCCAATGATGCGTTGTGTTTCTGATATGTAATCAACAAACATAATTCTTTCTTCTGTGAAGGAGGTCTGAGATGGCCACCCTTGTCCTCTTTGAAGTTCCCACACTTGTGGCAAACCGGTATAGTCAGTGATAAAAGTTAACGTTTTACCATTCGGATCGTATACAGGATTTCTAGCCGTTCTTACATGCAAATACGCTTTAATTCCTACTGAGTTCATAAAACAATCTCCTTTCTTTCGTGTATAGAAATAATGATACTATTTTATAATAACAAATTAAATAAATTCTTAATAGTTCAACAACTTGGTTTGTTGGAAAGCTGAAAGTTGGAAAGTTGGAGAAAAGTCGAGTTTACGTCTTAGGTGGTGAAGGTAAGCCGTCATGAGAGTTTTGTATGAAAAAATGAATGACGGTCGACTTTTCCGAACAAGCCTCTAAAGTCGGAACGAATTTACAGCGTATTGAGGGAAATCGATCGGAATTTTTTCATGTTAGATGATGACGGAATATCGTCATGTGGGTTTTGTGTGAAAAAAGCGGATGATTTTAGAACGAACATTCTATATTTGTTAGAAAATATTATAATTTGAAAATAATAGATATTAAATTCCGACAATTTATGATAAAATGTGACATATTCGTGACTTACTAGAGTGTAGTACACCAAGTGGAGGTTTTTATTTATGTTTCGGAAAATTAGTACAAAAATGATTGTCTCTTTTTCTTTTATGATTGTTGTAATCTTAGCGTCTGTTTCGATATCGATGTTTCAATTGAGTAAAAATTCAATTGAAAACAATGTTGAGGAACAAGCTAATGCAACAGTTCAAGAAATAGAGACGATTACTGAACTTTATTTAGATCAATTTGCAATTAGTGTTGATCGTTATAGTCATAGTGATTTAATTATTGAGTATTTGAGAAGTTCGCTCAAAGAGGACGAGGAGCACGAAGAGCAATTACAGCATGTTAATCAATCACATATTGATTGGGCAAGTATTGAGCGTGACTTTCAAAAATATATACAATCTTACCCTAATATCACTCTTGCTTATTTTGCTTCTGTAGATCAAGCGATGTATACATATCCGCACGTTGATTTACCTGATGGATTTGATCCATCTAGTCGTCCTTGGTATCAAAGTGCAGTTGCTACCCCTGAAGAAGTCATTTTTACTGAGCCATATATTGACGAAGCTACAAATGATTATGTTTTAACAGTGGCAAAAGCGATTACAGATCCGGAAACTAATGAGCTTTTAGGTGTTATCGCCAATGATTTGAGCTTAGATTCATTAGAAAACATTATTAATGAAACGATTGTTGGTTATGACGGTTACTCTTTTTTATTTGATGATCAAGGTACGGCATTAGTTCATCCTACGGAAAGAGGAAATAATTTACTAGAATTAGATTTTATTCAAGACATGTATGATGGTGGAGTTCGTGGCTATTTTGCTTATAACTATGATGGGGATAACCGCTTTTTAGCGTATGGAACAGTGGATCAAACGGGTTGGAAAGTAGGAACGGTGTACTTAGAAGATCGATTACTAGAAGAATCAAACTATATGTTAACTGTAATTATGATTATTTCAGGGATAGGATTAATAGTAGCAGTAGTCTTTATATCCTTTTTATCACAAACCATCTCGAAGCCTTTAACAAATTTAAAAGAGCAAGTGAACAAAGTCGCTGAGGGAGACTTAACAGTGAGCGTCCAGTCGAAGTCCAAAGATGAAATTGGAGAATTAGCTTCACACTTTAATGATATGGTGAACAGTATGAAAGGTTTAATCTCTTCTGTTGAAGAAACAGTTTCAGAAGTTTCTAGTGCCTCGGAGAACTTAAGTGCAATGTCAGAAGAAACGACAGCTTCTAGTGAAGAAGTGGGCCGAGGGATCTCAGAAATTGCCAACGGTGCTAATCAGCAAGCCGCTGAAATAGAAACAGCGAATCAAAAATCTATGACACTATCGTCGCAAATTGAAAGTGTTAATGAGAAGAATAACGAAATGAATATTTTATCTAAAGAAGCGAACGAAGCGAGTCAACAAGGATATTCACAAATAGAAACGCTAAAATTGAAAACAAATCAATCAAGTGACGTCATAGGATCAGTAAATACCGTGATGTCGAGTTTAGTTGCAAAAATTAAAGAAGTGGAAAATGTCATTGATACCATTAACAGTATTTCAGAACAAACGAACTTGCTCGCTTTAAATGCTTCGATTGAAGCAGCAAGGGCTGGGGAGCATGGAAAAGGATTTGCAGTAGTTGCTAATGAAGTAAGAAAATTAGCAGAGCAATCGTCAGTAGCTACAGAACAAGTACGTCAAACGATCGTAGGTATTCAAGAAGAAACGAATAACGCCTCAGAAGCAATGGATCGCACAAATAAAATTTCATCCGATCAATTAAAAGTAGCAGAAGACACAGAAGAAGTTTTCCGTACTATTAATGAGGTATTGAAAAAAATTACGACTTCAATTGATGACATTAGCCATGATATGAATAGTATTAACGGTTCTAAAGATGATGTCGTTGCATCATTCCAAAGTGTATCGGCAGTCGCTGAAGAGTCGGCAGCTTCTTCAGAACAAATTTCTGCTTCTACAGAAGAACAAATTAAAGCGATTGCTTCAATTTCATCTTCAGCTGAAAACTTAAATGAATCAAGCAATAAACTTAAAGAAATGATCAAAGTGTTTAGAATATAAGGAACAGTTATAAGTAATCTTTTTGTTTTTTTTCATAATGAACAATGAAAAAAAGGAGCTGTCCAAGACAGCTCCTTCTCTATTACATTGACATTAAAATTTTATTTAAACGGGTACGATCAAATAAATCTTTAGTTTTTGGGTTTAAATTTCTGACAACAACGTTACCGTGGTTTAAGACTCGCTTTCGAATTGTAACGATAACTCCTAATCCTGTACTATCGAAATCAATTACTTCACTAAAATCGAATATGAAATTTTTATAGCCTTTTTCAAGACAACCGATTAAATCTTCTCTCATTTTTGTTGCTTCCTTTGAGAAAATCGAACCTTTTAAGCGAACGGTCACGTCACTTCCACTAATGTTTAAGTCATGTGCCATAATGTTCACCTCCAAATTTATATTTTAAACTTTTCAACAGTTTCTTTTAGCTTTTTAGCTAAATCATTTGTTTCATTTGCATTTGAAGATACTGATTCCATAAATGATTTAGTTTCTTCAGACAGAGCAGATGTTTCTTGGGCGTTTCCAGCAGTATTTTCTATTCCGGTAGCTAAAGTATCGATGAGTTCAACAATTTTTTCTGATGATGCAATATCTTCACTTGTCACTTCGGAAATGCTTTCTATGTCACTGACTGTTTTATTTACAGCTTGTAAAATTTCTTCTAGTGCATTGCCACAATCGCTCACAATCGAAGAGCCGACATCCACTTGTGATTTACTTTCTTTAATTGCACGAACAGCATCTTCTGTGCCGTTAGAAATTTGAGCGACTAATTCTGCTACCTTTGTAGCCCCTTTGTTAGATTGCTCTGCTAGTTTCATTACTTCGTTAGCAACTACTGCAAATCCACGTCCTGCTTCACCAGCACGAGCCGCTTCAATTCCTGCATTGAGCGATAGCAAGTTCGTTTGTTGGGCAATATTTGTGATCATTTGAGTGATCGTTTTAATTTCTTCTGTATATTTATCTAACGTATAAATAAACTGTTCCGTATCATCGGTGGATCCTTTAATATTTTCCATACATTTAATCGCTTCGTTTACTGTGTTTTTTCCAGTGTTCGCGGTTTCGTAAGTAATCTTAGAATTACTTGCTGATGAAAAAGATTTTTCTTTTGCAATCTGAATCAATGATGAAAGCTCTAATAGTGTTTCAGACACTTCGAGCATTGTATTATTTCCTTTTTCTGTATCGCTTGATACGGTTTCAGCACTTTCGGAAATAATGTTCATTGCGTTTGTTACTTCTTTACTAGACTGTGCCATGTTGTCTGAAGACTCAGCGAGAGTTGTTGAAGACCCTTCAACTTCACCAACAAGACTTCTTAAGTTTACGATCATTTGGTTTAAACTTTCTGTTAATCTACCAACCTCATCTTTTGATGGTATATTTAATGGTTCACCAGTTAAATCACCGTTTGCGACATCTTCTAATCTATTAGCTGCCGAGGAGATTGGTCTAACAATCATATTAGAAATAATTAAAGCTGCAGTTATTGCAATCGCAACCGCTGATGCAGAAATAATAATAAAAATGATTTGTAACATTTGACCGCTACTAATTAAATCTTTTTCAAGTTCAACAATTTTTGCGTCTTGCATATCGTAGATTACTTGCCAAGAAGCTACTGCTTCTGCTGCGTAAATCGTTGAGAATTCAATCATAATGTCAATGGTGTCTTCATAAGATGGACGATAAAATGGATGTGAATATTGGTTGACATCTCCAACACCGTATTGACCGTTGTGATCATCAAATGTAGGAACAACTCGATCCGTAATTAATTCTCTTAACCTTTGTGTCTTATATATTGCATCATGTAGGGGGGCAGCGTATTCTGGATCCTCACCTAATGTTTCTTCTAATAATTCCTGTGTTGCGATTGCATCTTGCGTCATCTCTTCAAACTGTTGAGCAAGTTCTGGGTCTCCGTAAAGCACATATCCCCGTCCAAGAACGACTCTGTATGTAGCACTATGTTTCATTTCTTCAGCTGCTTTTAGCAATTCAAACTCTTCTTCGATCATTTGTCGTACGTCATTCG
>SKOL01000295.1 GCA_007120055.1 Anaerobacillus sp. | reverse complement strand
TTTTACATGTTAAATGTTAATGAGCTTCCGTCATGTGCGTTTTATATGAAAAAAGGAGGATGATTTCGTGAACGAGCCTCTGAGATTCGTTAGAAGGTCATGGCGAAGTGAGGGAAAGTGTCCCCTTTTCAATATTAGATGGTGAAGGCAGGCATGCCGTCATAAAGGGTTTGTATGAAAATGTCCGGCCGATTTTTCCGAACAAGCCTCTAAAGCCGGAATGGATTTACAGTGCAGTGAGGAAATCGACCGGAATTTTTCCATATTAGATGGTGACGGTGTGTGGCCATGAGGGTTTTGTATGAAAAAAGAATGCTCGATCGCTTTTCTTGAGTGAGCCTCTAAAATTCGATAGAAGTTTACAGCGAAGCGAGAGAAAAGCGACCGACATTTTCATTCAAGATGGTGACGATGTTCGTCATGAAGGTTTTGTATGGAAAAGTTGGTTAATTGGTTAACTAGAAAGGTGGAGTAGGATGCAAATAGATTATGAAGCACTTCCGAAGCGGACAATACTTTGTATTGATATGAAGAGTTTTTATGCTAGTTGTTCGGCTTTAGCGCTCGGTTTTGATCCGTTAACATGTTATTTAGCGGTTGTTGGTGACACCGAAAGAGAGGGGAGTGTCGTTTTAGCGGCCACTCCTCGGTTAAAAAAAGAATTTGGAATAAAAACAGGAAGTCGTCTTTTTGAAATTCCAAGAGATCCAAAGATTCAAATTGTAAATGCTGAAATGTTAACTTATTTAAAGATTTCCACACGTTTAACGGAGTTTTTTACCCGTTACGTGCCTTTTGAAGCTATTCATACGTACAGCGTTGATGAAAGTTTTCTTGATGTAAGAGGGACAGAACGACTTTGGGGTGATAGAGAGACACTTGCTGCGCGCATAAAAAACGATATGCTTCATGAATTTGGCTTAACATGTTCGATCGGCATTGGTCCTAATATGCTTCTTTCAAAAGTGTGTCTTGATTTAGAGGCGAAAAAGAAAGGCATTGCTGAGTGGACGTACGATGATGTTGATAAAAAGCTTTGGAATATTGCGCCACTAAGAGAGATGTGGGGGATTGGTTCGCGAATCGAAAAACGTTTAAATAAGTTAGGGATTTTTTCAGTAGGGCAATTGGCTAATGCGCCATTACCGTTACTGGAAAAGCACTTTGGCATCATTGGTAATCAGCTCTATTATCATGCTCACGGTGTTGACCTTTCACAATTAGGCGCCCCGATTATCGAAGGGCAAATTAGTTTCGGTAAAAGTCAAATTTTACTTCGAGATTATGTTGATCCGAAGGAAGTAAAGCATGTGATTTTGGAAATGTGTGAAGAAGTAGCAAGAAGGGCAAGGACAGCGAAAAAGGCAGGTAGAACTGTTAGTCTTGGCATTGGCTATAGTAAAGATGAGTTCGGCGGAGGCGGTTTTCAGCGATCGATTACGTTACAAGATGCGACGAATATTACATTAGAAATTTATAAAGCATGCTTAAAATTATTTCATCAATATTATCATGGGCAAACGGTTCGAAGTATTTCAATTTCGCTATCAAATATCGTCAATGATGACCAAGTTCAGTTAAGTTTATTTGAACCAGAAAAACCAAGGCAAAGAGAATTAGGATATGTCATGGACTTTATTCGAGAGAAGTACGGTGCTGATAAGCTGCTTCGAGCTGTTTCCTATACACAAGCTGGAACAGCTAAACATCGAAGTAAACTCGTCGGTGGTCATAAATCATAAAGAGGTGAAAATATGTTGAAAGATCGGGGTAATATAAAATGGACGGCAATGATGCTTCCGGAACACGTATCAATGATTCGTGAATTAAAAGAGCGTCAAAACTATAAAACTAAGCCAATCATCGATGAACAACGGTTAGAGGAATTTAATGAAATTATCCATTTTTCTTTACAAACGAGAGAAGCAGTACAGCTGAAGTATTTTAAAAGCGGTGATTACAGAAGTGTAATCGGCGTTATTGATCATGTCGACCACAGTTTAACTTCGATAAAGGTCGTAATAGAGGATGGTTCGAAGGTGCAAATATTTTTAGAAAATATTATTGATATGAAAAGTGTCGACTGAATAATCATTCACTATATTTGGGGAAATGTAATATAAATTTCACAAAAAAGTTGCCCAAATAAGAGGGGAAAAATGTTATAGTAGGAATTGCAAAAAATAATTTATAAAAATTTAGAATAGGAAGTGAAGACGTGATCGTTCAAGATTTAGTCGAAACAAAAGAGTATTTCACTGAGGAAACAAAAGATGATTTTTTTGTGATTTATGAAAAATTTGAAAACAGTGATTGTAATTGCAAAGGGAATATGTTGGAAGAAATCGAATGTGATGATGAGGAAGTTATTCAAATTCTTCAAGGGAATCCTGAGTGTAGTTGTTCTTTAAGAAATGTTAAGAGCTATCGCGTTGGCCAGCAGTATAAGACAGTTGAAGCTGTTTTAGCAAAAATTAAAGAAGAGCATCAAGAAATTTTTAAGTAAAAAGATAAGAAAAGTAAGAATAAACAATCTCGTTTAATAACTATAATATATATACTACGTGTTCACATATCCTCTCACCATTTAGAGAGGATTTCCTTTTGAGACAAGTTAACTGAAAATACTAAAAAGTCACAAACTTTTATTTTGAATAAAGATAAATGAACCTGTATTAAAATAAATAATATTTAAAGCGCTTACATGAATGTATTATTGCAGAAAAATATAAAATAGCTATAATAAGTTAAGTGAATATTAGATGTATAATTTCGAAAGGAGAAGATGATGGTTAAAGTTTTATTTGTATGTTTAGGTAATATATGTCGGTCACCAATGGCTGAAGCAATTTTTAGAAAAAAGGTAGCAGAGGCAGGTTTAGAAAAAGATTTTGTCATTGATTCTGCTGGGACTGGAGATTGGCATATTGGAAATCGTCCTCATGATGGAACGTTAAAAATCTTAAGAGATAATAAAGTGGATAGTGAGAATATCCTAGCTAGACAGGTCAAAAAAGAAGATTTAAAACAATTTGATTATATTATTGCAATGGACGCAGAAAATTTAGGCAACTTGAACCGGATGAAAGGGTATGGTGAGTCAGGAGAAATAAATAGGCTATTGGATTACATCCCTGAAACTAAAGTTGTAGACGTTCCAGATCCTTATTTTACGGGAAATTTTGAAGAGGTATACGAACTTGTAGAAGATGCTTGCGAACAATTACTTACGCACATTAAGAAACATAAGCTGTAAAATAAAAAAGGCTGAATTGACAGTAGGTGTAATCCTTACTACAATTCAGCTTTTTTCTGTAATAGGGCTTTCTCGACTTAGCTTGTTGAAAATAATCAAGCCGCTTGCGCTTTTCTTGTGTCTAGCTCCAGCGCCTAGCTTCTCGAGCGTTTCGGTCCATCAAGATTTGCCTATTCACGAAGGAGAATCGAAGAGGAGGCAAAACGTTGCTGGCCCTGCAACGCTTGTCGATGCTCCTACGGTTACTCGTCGCAAAGCACAAGGAGCAAATCTAAGAATTTGCTTCGCTGACCAAGCCACTTACGCTTTTCTTGTCACTACTTCTCTTGTAGTTCGTTCACACTGACAGTCATTTCTTGCTCGGGGTTTTGTCTTGGATAAACGCGTGCAGTCCCCTCTTCAGGGTTAACGTTTTGAATCCAGATAGAGGATCCGTTATGTTGAACTTCAATATCTTTTGCTGATTCTAAAATTTGTTGAGCACGATTAGTGTTCATATGTATTTTCCTCCTAATTGAGTGGAATTTCATAATTATATAAAATGAGCCATATCAAGCTATATGTAGTTGCGAGCGGTTTAACGCAACTGCATATAGATACTTAATGGCAACAATATTGGATTATGAAATTCATTAAATTAAAGTCTATCCATAATATCTCAAAAATTCACAAAAATATGCATGTAAAAAATGTGTCAGAATACATGCCAATTGCTCCTAAAGAAAGAACAATTACCACTATGTGTGAATATGTTGCTGTATGGGCAGTAAGTCCATTAATTTAAACAACATTCCCTAGGAGGGGTTGATATAGATGTGTGGTATTACAGGTTGGATCAATTGGAATAAAGATTTAAGGAAGGAGGAGGAGGTCGTCCGGCGAATGGCCAATACGTTAAGTAAACGTGGTCCAGATGACCATCGAATTTGGAGTACGATTCATGCAGTCTTTGGGCATACAAGGTTAGTGGTTGTTGATCCGATAGGTGGCAAACAACCAATGGAAAAATCGGTATCAAACAAAACATTCACAATCGCCTATAACGGTGAGTTGTATAATACAGAAAGTCTTCGCCAGGAATTATTACAGCGTGGTCATCGTTTTAACTCTCACTCAGATACTGAAGTTTTATTAACTTCTTTTATAGAGTGGGGTCCTAAATGTGTCGATCATTTAAATGGGATTTTTGCTTTTGCGATTTGGAATGCTGAAAAACAAGAATTGTTTATTGCTCGTGATCGCTTAGGTGTGAAGCCACTTTTTTATCAAGAGGTGAATGGAGGGCTCTTATTTGGCTCAGAAATAAAAGCGGTATTAGCGCATCCAGATGTAAAGAGTGAAGTAACAAGAGAAGGCCTAGCAGAGGTATTTGGGTTAGGTCCTTCGCGAACACCGGGTCACGGCATTTTTAATCATATGAAAGAATTACGTCCAGGTCACGCTTTGAAATATAATCGTAACGGATTAAAAGTTTTTCGTTATTGGCAATTAAACAGTAAGAAGCACGAAGATAATGTAGAACAAACTGCTGAGAAAATTCAGTGGTTGCTA
>SKOL01000483.1 GCA_007120055.1 Anaerobacillus sp. | reverse complement strand
TTCCGAAAAACTTTTTCCATACAGTGACTTATATCACCGATTATACTTCTGCCTAATGATACAATTTCGTTGAGAATAAAAATCATTTGCACTATCAAAAAGAGGTGAATGGACTGTGAAGGAAGTATCGTTAAAAAAATCTGTTTATGAATTATGTTCAACACACCCAGAATTAGTCACCTTAATGAGAGAAATTGGTTTTGTCAATATTACGAAACCAGGAATGTTACAGTCAGTTGGAAAGTTTATGACCATTCCAAAAGGTTGCCGCACGATGCGAATATCGTTGGAAGAAGTTAAACAACATTTATCTAATAATGGTTTTACTATAATAGATTAAGGAGCGGATAAACATGAGTGAAATGATTAATAATCGCGAGAAGCAAACTGCAGACAAATCTGAACGCCAGCAGGAATTAAAAGAAATTATTAAACAATTACATGACGGAAAATCTGTCGATGAAGTAAAAGTACGTTTTCAAAAAGCGATCGACAAAGTGAGTGTTAATGAAATCTCTGAAATGGAACAATCATTAATGGAAGAAGAAGGAATTGCTGTTGAAGAAATCCAACGTCTTTGTTCGGTTCATGCTGAGGTTTTTAAAGGGTCTATTGAAGATATTCATGGTGACGATGCCTTGCAAACACCACCTGGACACCCTGTACACACATTTTTTAAAGAAAACCGTGAAATTGATAAATTCGTCAACTTTAAGCTTAGCCTTCATAAAGAACAGTTTCAGCGCGAGCAAACGGACGAGAATAAAGAAAAATTAATCGCAGATTTAACGAAGCTACTCGAGATCGATAACCACTATAGTCGAAAAGAAAATTTACTTTTTCCTTTTTTAGAGAAAGTAGGAATTTTCGGGCCAACGAAGGTGATGTGGGGAGTCGACGATAAAATTCGCGCGTTCATCAAACGTGCCCGTACCCAACTCACAGAAGGCGAATGGGTACTAGAAGATTTAATCGAGCAGTTAGACTTTATTATTTTTGAAGTAACAGAAATGATTTTTAAAGAAGAAAATATTCTTTTACCAATGTCGATGGAGAAGTTAACGGAAGATGAGTGGTTAAAAATCGAACGCGAAGGCGATGTCATTGGTTATACATTTATTGAAGCACCTGAGCCGTGGCAACCAGAGCGAGAAGATTTATCTTCTAATGAATTTATGAAAGACGGTGTCATTCAATTAGAAACAGGGATTTTATCGTTAGACCAATTAGAACTAATGATGAACCACCTCCCTGTAGATATTACGTTTATCGATGAAAATGATGTTGTTCGCTACTTTTCACACGGGAAAGATCGTATTTTCCATCGCACAAAATCAATCATCGGTCGTACGGTGCAAAATTGCCACCCACCACAAAGCTCGCATATCGTAGAAGCTTTGTTAGAAGACTTTAAATCAGGTAAAAAAGATGTTGAGGATTTCTGGATTAAGTTCCGCGATAAATATGTGTTAATCCGTTACTTCGCTGTTCGCGACAAGGATGGTGCATATAAAGGAACCGTAGAATTCACACAAAATATTGAGCCTATTCAAGAAATTACCGGTGAGAAACGGTTGATGTCCTAATACGAGATTTGACAATATGTTTGTCAACAGTCTGAATTGATTTGAGTAAATACTTTGTCTACACACTAAAGCAGGGATGAATTCCTTGCTTTTTTGCTACCCAAAAAATGCAAACCAATACCTCCTCTTAAAAATTACCATTATCAATTAGTTTAATGAATTTCATAATTCTATATTTTCGCCATTAAGTACCTATACGTAGTTGCGTTAAACCGCTAGCGCTACATATGGCTTGATATGGCTCAATTAAGGTAATTATGAAATTCACTCAGGTAATTACGAATAATTTTTGCATTAAAAACAATGCTAATACAGAAAAATATTTTAATGAATTTCATAATCCATTATTTCCGCCACTAAGATCAATATATAGTTTTGTCAAAACCACTCGCAAACTATATATTGCGTGGTGTCGCTAATTTTTGGTATTTATGAAATTCACTCAATTACATAAAAAAAAGGAGGAATTTAAATGTTAAAGCGGTTTTTAAGTTTTCTATTTATAACAAGCTTAATATTTTCTATCGTAGCTTGTGCTCCACAAGATGCTGAGCAGCCACCTGAGGAAACACCGGCTGAAGATACAGCGCCTCAAGAAGAGCAGGCGGCTGAAACTGAAGAAGGAACACCGAAAAATGTCATTGTTATGATTGGTGACGGTATGGGAATGGGACAAATGGAAATCGCCCGCCTGTTTGAGCACGGAAAAGAAGGAGAACTGTTTATGGAAACCCTCCCTCATGTCGCTCTATCAAGAACGTATTCAGCAGATAATATTGTCACTGACTCTGCTGCAGCCGGAACAGCAGTAGCAAACGGTGACAAAACAAATAACGGTATGCTCGGTGTTGACCCTGATGGAGAAGAATTAACAAGTATCATCGATATTTTTCAAGAGCAAGGGAAAACAGTTGGTATTGTTTCTACAAATACCGTTACAGATGCAACGCCTGCAGCTTTTGTCTCAAAAGTGCCAACTCGCGCTGGTCAAGATGAAATTGCAAGACAAATTTTCGAAGGAAAATATGATATTGCTTTAGGCGGTGGTGAAAGATTTTTCCTTCCAGATGCTCAAGACGGAAATGATTTAGCCGCTGCCTTTGAAGAGGAAGGGTATGATATCGTTCGTGATCGAGATGAGCTAAATGAATACGAACCAGAAGCTGGTTCAAAACTACTTGGGTTGTTTCATCCATCGTTTATGAATTACGTAAATGACCGCGAGATTAGAGAAAGTAATGAACCAACATTAGTTGAAATGTCTGAAAAAGCAATTGAGGTTGCCGATCAAAATGAAGATGGATTTTTCTTAATGATTGAAGGAGCGCGTATTGACCATGCGTCTCACGCCGCTGATTTTGCTGGAATTTGGAAAGAAACGATTGAGTTTGATAATGCCGTAGAGCACGTCGTTAATTGGGCAGAAGAAGATGGAGAAACATTAGTAGTTGTATTATCAGACCATGAAACAATGGGAATTGCAGCGACAGAAGTAATGGATATTGAAGCATTAAAGGCTATCGAGGTATCCCCAGAATATATTTCACAACAAATGGAAATTGACGATGAGACTGGAAACTTTACAGCAGAAAGTATCCGTAATGCGTTATTAGAATATGCAAACATTGAGGTTACAGATGAAGATATAGAGCAATTCCAAGAAAATGTATGGGATAACGACGATCCTGAAGGACGACTTATTTTAGCTCATGAAATCGGTTGGGAAGTAGGTACGATTATTGCCGATCATCACCGTGCGGGCCTTATAAGTCGTGAGATAAGAGAAGAAAGCTTGACTGGTGGACATACAGGAAACATGGTACCTGTATTCACATTTGGAGTCGCAGCAGAAAAATTTGATGGCGTTTTAGATAATACTGAAATTCCAAGAATGATTGCTGAAATTAGTGGCTTCGAATACGAACTTCAAGGAACAGAATAAAAAATAAAAAAAGAGGATATCTAGTGAGCGAATCGCTTCTAGATATCCTTCTTTTCTTCGATAAGGTATTTTTTCTTTAAAAACCTTGCAAATTCAGTTGCACGCACTGGTTTACTAAATAAATATCCTTGGATTTCATTACATTTATTATCATGTAACCACTCGAATTGTTCACGTGTTTCAACCCCTTCTGCGACAACGTTGATATTTAATCCATGTGCAAGTTGAATGACACATGAGCAAATAGTTTCATCTTGTTTTGAATTCGTAATATTTCGAATAAAGCTGCGATCAATTTTGATCGTGTCGATTTTTAACGCTTTTAAGTGTGTTAAAGATGAATATCCCGTTCCAAAGTCATCTAAAGCGACCTTAATTCCCTGTTGCTTTAATTCACTTAATACTGTGCTAACTTTATCCATATTATGCAAAAATGAAGTTTCAGTAATTTCTAACTCTAAAAGTTCCGTATTAATATTAAATTCTTGAAAAGTGGCTAATATATTCGAAACTAAATCATTTTTGAAAAAGCTTTTTGCTGAGATATTTACTGATACAGGGATAACAGTTAATTGATTGCATTGCCATTCTTTTAATTGCTTACATACTGTTGTAATAACAAATTTATCTATCTCAGTAATAAAGCCACTTTCTTCTGCCAAGGGGATGAAGTCATTTGGAGAAACAATTCCCCATTCATGGTGATTCCATCTAATTAAAGCTTCCGCACTTAGAACCGTTTCTGTTTCCGTACATATCCGTGGCTGATAAAAAACTTCAAACTGATTATTTTTTATCGCTTTTCTCATTTCAGTTTCTAAATAATAGCTTTTATAAGTTTCATCGCTCGGTAAATTCGTATGAACTTGAATATTATTCTTCCCTAATTTTTTGGCCCGCGCTAACGCTGCTGTTGCACCTTTTAACAACGACTCCTCATCTTTTCCGCTTAGTGGATAAATACTTATACCGATACTCGTTGTTATATGTAATTCATAGCCATTAATGACGAAAGCACCTTTTAATACTTCATTAATATTCTTAGCTATTTTTAACGGGTATTGATGATCTTCAATATTTTTTAAGATGATGGCAAATTCATCTCCGCCTATTCTAAATAAGCGAGTATCTGCAAGAAGATCGATGAGTCTATTTGAAATTTGCTTTATTAGTTCATCACCGACAGAGTGCCCTAGTGTATCATTAATATTTTTAAAACGATCAATATCTAAATATAAAATCGCCATCTTTTGACTATTAGCTTTACAATCATTAAAATG
>SKOL01000695.1 GCA_007120055.1 Anaerobacillus sp. | reverse complement strand
TTAATATCGCTAGCAACTTGTTTTCCTTCTAAGTAATCATCAATATCGTCATATGTAAAACCTAAAGCTACCTCATCAGGCAATCCGGGTTTATCATCTTCTAAATCGGCCGTTGGAACTTTTAAGTATAAATGTTCTGGGCAACCTAATTGTTTTAAGAGTTGCTTTCCTTGCCTTTTATTTAAACCGAATATCGGTAATATGTCACATGCACCATCGCCATGTTTGGTGAAAAAGCCAGTGATCGCTTCTGCAGCATGGTCTGTTCCAACAACTAAGCATTGATAGAAAGCCCCGATGTCATACTGTACCTTCATTCGCTCCCTTGCTTTCGAATTTCCTTTCATGAAGTCGCTCAACACATTTCCGCCAGTTGCCTCTGTAAAAGTATTCACTGATGCATCGACCGCTTTTTTAATATTTACGGTCATTTGCTTTGTTGGATTGATAAATGTTAAGGCTTCTTGGGCGTCTTCTTCATCATGTTGCGTTCCGTACGGAAGACGAACAGCAATAAAAAGGTACGGCTCTTCTCCTTTATTTTCTTTATTAAGTTCATCTACGGCCATTTGACACAGCTTTCCAGCTAATGTCGAGTCCTGACCACCGGAAATTCCTAAAACATAGCCACGCATCCCTGTTTTATTTAAGTAGTCTTTTAGTAAATTTACCCGATTTTTAATTTCTTCATCATTATTGATTTCTGGCTTTACTTTTAAAGTTGAGATGATCGTTTTTTGAATACTATCCACTTGTTAGAACCCCCAAATTTTCATTAATAGCATTAGTTTAACATTTATTATAGCATCACTCACTTTTTTAGCATAAAAACAAACAAAAAAGAGGCTGTTCCCCCATAACTGTCAGAGATCATTAGCCTCAAAATGTAGACTAGTTTCACGTCTACATTTCGTAGTTTGGCCTGATGATCTGACACTTATGGGACAGCCCCTTAAACTAGCTTAAACCTCGCCATTTTCACGTGCTTGCATTTCATCTTTAATTTCCGCTTGGAAATTATCAATACTTTGCTCACGGCGTTCATTTTTGGCTTCAATTGCTTCGCGTTCTTCTTTTTTCATATCTTCGTTTTGTAAAGTTTTATGAGCTTCTTCTAAATTTTCAATCGTATTATTGACCATTTGTTCTAAACGCTCTACATTGTTATTTCTATTATCTGGTTTTGCCATTAAAAACCCTCCCTTGTCATAAGTTCTTGGTTATTTTTTTACGGGAGGAAAAGATTTATTCAGAAATTAATTGTTGTTTTTTAACTTTTTCATACGCTTCGTGCCATTCAGGTAACTTTCGTTTAATTGAAATCGGGCGGAAAGATTTTTTATCTACACATACGTGTTCACTCGTTCCCGTCACACATACCTTCCCAGCTTCATTGACGATCTCATAGCCATAAACTACTTTTACGCCCGTGTATTCCTCAACCCATGTCTTTACTTCGACAGTCTCCCCATAACGTGCTGGAAACTTATAATTAAGCTGAATATTTACAACCGGAGACATGATTCCGTCTTTTTCCATATCTGCATATTTAAAACCGATATCTTCAATGATTTTCGTTCGTCCAATTTCACACCATACGAGGTAGTTAGCATGATAAACAACCCCCATTTGATCTGTTTCTGCATAACGAACATCAATTTTGGTACTAGAAATAAACATCGATCGTCCTCCTAATGATTTAACGACTTTTTAAAATCGTCTAGTGATAATTGTGTTAGTTGAGTCGTCGTTAACTCGTCAACGTCATTCATGATTCGAAACGAATGATGCAGTATTGCCTTATCTACGAGATCTTTTGCATAACGACCATTTCCTTGTGGATCCGTTTTCGCTAGTTCTGTTAGTAAAAAGGACTGAACTTCATCCCCCATCGAATAGCCGTAATTTTTCGCACTAAGATCAATCATCTCAACGAGTTCATTAATTTTATAGTTCTCAAAATGAAAATATTTTTTAAAGCGTGTTTCAAGTCCTGGATTACTTTGAATAAGCAAATCAATTTCCTTCGGATAACCTGCCAAAATAACGACTAAATGTTCATTATGTTTCGTCATTTCGTCAACGAGTGTATCGATCACTTCTTTGCCGAAGTCTCCTTGCTTTCCAATCAAGGAATAGGCTTCATCGATAAACAACACACCACCTAACGCTTCTCTTATCTTTTTTTTCGTTTTTAAAGCGGTTTGCCCAGTATAGCCTGCAACGAGGTCTCCTCTTCCGACAACAACGAGGTGGCCCCGTTTCAATAAACCTAGTTCTTTTAATATATTTGCATAAATTTTTGCTACCGTCGTTTTACCTGTTCCAGGATTTCCAGTAAAGACCGAATGTAGCTGCAATGGAACTGCCGGTAAGTTTTTCTCGCGACGGATTTGTTGTACTTTTACAAAAGAAACGAGCGACATTACTTCTTTTTTAATTTCATCTAGACCAACTAATGAATTTAATTGCTCGATTCCATTCGTTTTTTCTTCGTCTTGCTTATCAACTTGAACATCTGCCTGCTTAATCATCGTAAAGTCTTCATTGTGTAAAGGCTCATTTAAGTGAATAAGAGACCCTTTTTGAAAAATCGCATCAAGAACAATGTTTTTCACTGTACGAGCATTTCCGAACGATGCATCGACTTGTTCTTTTTCAATCCGTTTCTGTAATTCAACGAGTGCCTCTTCAGAAAAAGTAAAATCATTATCAAGAGCGACATGTTCTGCTATTTGTATGAGCTCATCAACTGAATAGTCACGTAAATGAATATGGTTACTCTCAGGAAAACGACTTCTAAGACCTGGGTTTGCCCATAAAAACTGGCGCATCTCTTCAGGATACCCTGCTAAAATGACCGCAAACTTTCCAGCATACTCACTATTTGTCATCGCTGAAACGAGCGTATCAATCGCAGTTTGACCGTAATCACTGCCGCTACTGTCTTCCCTTTTTAAACTGTACGCCTCATCAATAAATAGAACACCGCCAACGGCTTGCTTAATAATGTTCATCGTATTTTCTTCTGTTTGACCAACATAACCACCGACTAAGTGAGATCGGTCGACCTCAATCACTTCTTCACGAGGTAAAATTCCTAGTTCAAAATAAATTTTCGCAAGTAGTCTCGCTAACGTCGTTTTACCCGTTCCCGGATTCCCAGTTAAAATCATATTAAGGCTTAGCTCATCCTTTAATTGGTAGCCTTTTTCTTTACGAATTTTTTGGTAATTTAAATAATGATACAGCTTTTCTACACGGTCTTTTACTTCATTTAAGCCAATCATTTTGCTTAATTCGGTTAAAGCTTCTTTTTCATTATCTTCTGCTTCAACTTGAGCTTGTCCAATCGTTTCTTGCCATTGTTTATGTAACTGTTCCATTTCAGCGATCGATTTTTTCACTTCAACGAGCTGCGCTTGTGAATAATAGATCCCTTTGACAGAGTCTGAATAAGCTTCGGTCGATTTGACAATTTTTCGAAGCACTTTCTTCAACCCATCTAGAGACTCTTTTAAAGTCTCAAATTTGATCATCATTTCGTCATCATATAAGCGTCTTGAAGCATTCACTAACGAGTCTACAATTTCTTCATACTTGGAGGCTCGCTCAAAAAAATCATTAGCAATCTTTAAATAATCAGCGGCAAGCTTTTTCTTCGCATTTCCGTGATCTGTTTCACGAATTTGCGGAAACTGCTTCGGAAGTAAAGGACCTTCTAACAGTTTAAAATAAATTTTAATATAAGCTTCATTAATGATTCGGTCATGAGCATCTACTTCCATCGCTTTATCTAACCATTCTAATGTAATTTGATCAAGTTTTTTTAGACGCATAAAACGAGCGTAAGCGATAAACGCATAAAGCTTTGCCTTTATTTTATTTGTTTTCGTAGTTGGCTCTTGAACTCCTTCAACGAATTGCAAATACCTCAGGAGCTGCCCTTCATTAACCGTATCAATATTTTCACACCAAGAAGCAATTGTAGTTTCAATTTCTTCTATGCTCAAAGTTTTATTACCCATTTGACCACGTCCTAATTAAAAATCTTATATTATACAAAACGATCATGGCGGCATGCCAGCCGCTACTATAAAATGTGGAAAAGTCTGACGGTACTCAAACCAACAAACGACTAACCAACTTTTACTTACAAAATAGTTTATCATTTTCACTGTTGATTTTAAACAAATTAAAAACTAGGCTGTTAGCCCACAAAGGGCTAAGCATAAGGCCTAGTTTTTAATGGCGGATCGTTTCTAAATATTTTTCAATTTCTTGTACGTATTGATGTAATTCTGGTTCATTCATCTCGACACTTTTTACTTTAAAAGTGTTTGAAATTAAAAATAATTCATCTCTTAACCCTTCAACACGGAAGCCTTGATCAATATAATCCCTAACTCGCTTATAGTAAGCAATGATCTCTCCTGTTGACATATGTTCGTAATTCATATCCATTCGTATCAACTCCTTAAAACATGTTGTAAGAAAAACTTTGAAGGTACGCCCTAGTTCTCCTTGTACTATCAAGCCAAACATTTTATTTATATATGATAGTGTAAAAAAGGATTATAATACTATTTATTCTATACTGTTTGAAAATGTGCTTCAATCTAATTCGTTCATCAAATTCCTTCACTTTTCGACTTTTCAGAAAACAAAAGCGTTTTTCAGTATACAAAACTCTCATGACGATTAATCGTCACCATCTAATATGGAAAAGGCGGATGATTTCCTTCTCTTCGCTGTGAAGATACTGACCTCAATCACATCATGGCACGCTTCTTAGCAAAGGCTCCGTGCTGCTTTGCGACGAGTAACCGCAGGA